>JACDEG010000475.1 GCA_013816505.1 Pyrinomonadaceae bacterium
GCGCTTGAAGGTTTTGCCTTCATCGGCTGAACGAGCGACCCAGACGCGGCGTTTCGCTTCTTCCTCCTCTCCCGCCCCTGCGTGCCAAGCGACATACACATTCCCTGCACGGTCAGCCGCAATCGACCCTCCGCCGTCCAGTCCAACGGCGAACTGCATGACATTGCGTTGAGGCTCGAAGCCGGTCAACGCATCGTTCAACCGCGTGTAGAGCATGGGAGCGGCGTTCGACGGACCTTTTGGCTCAGCTTCTTTCGACCCCATCCAAGCGACGTGAATACGTCCACCATGACCAACAGCAATGTGGGCACCACGAATGTTTCCGAGCGCTATTGCACAATTAGGCTGGCTATTAACTCGAATCGCCTTTGAAAAGCCCGCATCTTGCGGAGCTTTGCGAACATAGAAAATATCACCGGCGGCTGGGCTGCCTTTGAAGTAGATCAGATGAACAGCGCCGCTGTCATCAACTACTGCCTGCGGCTGGATACCGCCGTCAGGGGTTCGCATCAAGATCACTTTCCCTTGATTGCTGATGGCATTGCCAGCAGTAAGGCCATAGCCAAGCAGCAGTGCGAACGCACAAATTACGAGTGGCGCTTTGCTTAGACTTCGTTGCATTTGAACATCCACTTTTTCGATGATCCTTTGTGTCCGGCTCATTCCACCTTTTGATATTCGAGTTAATTTACAGAAGCTCTTCTGCATCCTTCGCCAACTTCGCACGCCGACTATAACTAAAACTCGAGGACGCAAGCGGCGCTCGACATTCTCCTCATCGTTTCCGCGTGCCCCTCCCTTTACTTACGCCTCGCGGCGCAGGATTGGCTTGTTCAATGATGGTTCCCTCAATCAGCCCGCAGACGTGTCCGTCAAGCGCGCCAGTCTCATCCCACTCGGCAAGCGCCGCCCCCAACTCCTTGCGGTAGCGCCGCATCTCCTTCATGCGCTCGTCGAGTTCCTGCAAACGCTCGCGCACGATCTCGCGCACCTCCGCGCACGGACTCCGCCCTGCCTGTTTGTCCGCGATGATTCGTTTGATCTCATCAAGCGAGAACCCTAAGACCTGCGCGCGCTTGATAAAGTCGAGGCGTTCCAGCACGCCCTCGTCGTACACGCGGTAGCCGCTCTGGGTGCGCGCGGGACGCCCGAGCAGCCCGCTCCTTTCATAGAACCTGAGCGCCTCGATGCCGATGCCGCTCCGCTTCGACACCTCGCCGATTTTCAGTGAGGCGCGGCGTTCGACGTTTGTTTGTTGCGATGATTTAAATGCCGTTCTCATTGTCTTCTCGTGCCTCTCTGACATTCATCGCCGCTACGGTAGCGGCATATCCACTCCGGCAGCAACCATTGTAATCTGCTTTTTCATAGGCGATTACTGCCGCTGGGTGCGACTTACTTCGAGATGGCTTACCTTTACGGTTGATAAACGGTGATACTGAGGGCTAATCTCTCTTCATCCCGTCGGAAAGAGGATTTGTCAATGTACGGAATCGTCTCCAACACCATCGAGGTATTCACCACATGGCCAAATATATTTCTGCGCTGCTGATGCTGTTGTTAGCGGCCCAGCTTACGCAAGCGCAAGCTACCATCGCGA
Source organism: Pyrinomonadaceae bacterium (assembly GCA_013816505.1). Classification (GTDB taxonomy): domain Bacteria; phylum Acidobacteriota; class Blastocatellia; order Pyrinomonadales; family Pyrinomonadaceae; genus JACDEG01. The sequence goes on from JACDEG010000475.1 coordinate 1,601, forward strand.
CCAAGCCTTCGGTCAGTAATCCAGCGGAAGTTTGGTGGTCGCACATCACGTTTCTGGCAGACGATAAGCTGCTGGGTCGTGAGACTGGAAGCGCTGGGCACCGCACCGCAGCGAACTACATCGCTGAGTCGTTTAAGCGAGCCGGTTTGAAGCCCGCTGGCGCTAACGGTTATCTCCAACCGGTGCAGTTTCGTTCGCGTCGGATCATTGAAGAAGGAACAAGCCTGTCGCTTGTGCGAAACGGCGTGGAAGCGCCGGTGACGCTCGGCGATGAAGCAATTTATAGCATGAGAATCGAACATGCGCCGCGCCTCGAAGCGGGAATCGTTTTTGTCGGATATGGGTTGACCGTGCCGGAGATGAGCTACGATGATCTTGCGAATCTTGATCTGCGCGGCAAAGTGGTATTGCTGTTGTCGGGTGGTCCAGCCTCGATCCCCGGCCCACTTCGCTCGCACTATCAATCGGTGCGCTGGAAGGCATTGCGCCGCGCCGGAGCTATCGGGGTGCTCACCATCCAGAACCCGAAAGGCATGGACATTCCGTGGGAACGCTCAAAGCTTGCCCGCTTCATGCCTGCGCTGACGCTCTCTGATCCGGCGCTTGATGAGACAGCCGGGCAACAGCTTGCAGTCACCATCAACCCGGCTCGCGCCGAAAGGTTTTTCGAGAATTCCGGACACACTTTCAGAGAAATTCTGGAACTTGCCAATAGCGAGAAGCCGCTGCCAAAGTTCGTAATTCCGGCTTCCGTGCGCGCCATCGTCAAGTCGGAGACGGCGCAACTAAACTCGGAGAATGTCGCCGGGATTCTGCCCGGCAGCGATCCGACGCTCAAGCGCGAATACGTTGTCGTCTCAGCCCACCTCGACCACATCGGCGTCGGCAAGCCCATCAACGGGGACACGATCTTCAACGGCGCAATGGACAACGCTTCCGGCATCGCAACACTGATTGAGACAGCCTTGACGATGCAGAAAAGCGGAAAGCGTCCACGACGCTCTGTGCTATTCCTTGCAGTCACAGCGGAGGAGAAAGGGCTCCTCGGGTCACGATACTTTGCCGCTCATCCAACAGTGCCGATCAGCCAGGTAGTCGCAAACATCAACACCGATATGTTCCTGCCGTTGTTTCCGCTACGCAGCTTGATCGTTCAAGGTTTGGAAGAATCCGATCTTGCGAAAGACTTACGTCTTGTTGCCGCTCCGCTTGGCATCAAAGTGCTCTCCGACCCGGAACCGGAACGCAACTCGTTCATCCGCAGCGATCAGTACAGCTTCATCAAACGCGGTATCCCGGCACTCTCATTAAAGGTTGGATTTACAAAGGATTCACCAGAGCACGAAACAGTGAAAGGTTGGCGCACGAACCGCTACCACGCTCCTTCGGACGACTTGAACCAGCCGATTGACTTTCAAGCCGCCGCCGACTTCAACCGCATCTACTTGCTTGTCGTCGAAGCAGTGGCTACCCGGACCGAGCGGCCGACATGGAACGAAGACAGCTTCTTCCGACGATTCGCGCGTCAAGTTGTCCAATAGCATTTGCACCGGTGTCAAGTCTGCTTTCTCACTCATTTGAGGAGCTTACGGTTTAGATCAGCGTGCGAATCCATCCTCCGTCTACGGCAATCGAGCTTCCTGTGATATAGCTTGCTCGCTCAGATGCGAGGAAAGCCGCAAGCGCGGCGAATTCGCGCGGCTCGCCCAACCGCCGCATCGGGATTTGCTGCTCCCAGCGTGCTCGCACATCCGAGGTCGTCGCGCCTGACTCTCGTTGTGCCATTGACTGCGCCAGTTCCTCGACACGCTCCGTGCGGGTGTAGCCCGGCAGAATGTTGTTGACCGTGATTCCGTAAGGCGCGACCTCATTGGCAAGCGTTCGCGCGAAGCCTGTCACTGCCGCTCGCAAACTGTTAGACAACATCAAATTATCAACCGGCTGCTTGGCGGCAATCGAAGTGACATTGAGGATGCGCCCCCAACGTCGCTCCTTCATTCCCGGAAGCACTTCGCGCGTCAAGTTAAGCACACTCGTGAGCAGCAGACGTGTCGCATCTTCCCACATCTCAGGTGTTAACGTCTCGAACGAGCCGGCTGGCGGTCCACCTGCATTCGTCACGAGAATGTCGATGCGGCCGAATCTCTCGATGCCCGCCTTCACGACTCGCTCAGCATCGCCAGCCGCTGCCAGGTCTGCGGAAATGCCGAGAACGGTAACACCTGCACTCGCAACTATCGCGTTGCAGGTCTTCTCCAATCTCTCCGCTCCCCGTGCGCAGAGCACGAGCGACGCGCCTTCAGCCGCCAACTCTTCAGCAATCGCCCGACCCAAGCCCTGGCTGGAGGCGGCAACAAGGGCTACTTTATCGTGGAGACCGAATTCCATATCGCTACTTCTGCCTCAGGTAGTCGTCGGTCTTGTCGAGCCAGTCCTGACGCGGCGGGCTGAAGATGTCAACGTCAACCGTGTCTTCAAGCGCGACCGCTTTGTGCGGGATGTTTGATGGGATGTGCAGCACCTCGCCGGCGCGCACCGTGATTTCCTCTTTTTCATCCTCGCCGATGTAGAAGTGCAACGCGCCTTCGAGGATGTACGTGAGTTGCTCGTTCTCATGAGAGTGTCTTGGAATGACGCATCCCTTTTTCATATACACGTGCGCCAGCATCATACGGTCGCCCGTGATCAACCGGCGCGCGAGTGAATCAGTGAGTTGCTCCTTCGGTATGTCGTTCCATTTGTACTGCGTGACGTTTGGCTGCTCCATCGTTCCTCCTGTTGTATCGGGTATGGACTTTGCTGAATACGGTTTAGCGATCATCTACCGCTGCCATCTTCTTCACATGCGTGAGCCAGTTGTACGAGTCAGGTCTTTCACCGCGCACAACTTCCAAGAAGCGCCGTTGGAGCATCAGCGTGATTGGTCCGGCTTGCCCACTGCCAACCTTGATGCGATCTACGCTGCGGATAGGTGTGACCTCGGCAGCCGTGCCGGTGAAGAACAGTTCATCGGCGGTGTAGAGCGCTTCACGCGGCACGGATTGCTCGCGAACTGAAATGCCCAACTCGCCTGCGATGGTGATCATGCTGTCCCTCGTAATCCCGGAGAGAAGCGTTCCGTCAATCGCCGGAGTGATGAGCACTCCTTTGCGGACGATGAACAGATTTGCTCCGCTTCCTTCGCTCACGAGTCCGCCTGGCCCAAGCGCAATCGCATCAGCGTAGCCGTCGGCGACCGCTTCCATCTTGATGAGTTGTGCATTGTTGTAATGACCCGCTCCTTTCGCCATTGAGGGAAAGGTGTTTGGCTCCGGGCGCTGCCAACTCGAAACGCAGACGTCGACGCCCTGCTCC
>JACDEG010000066.1 GCA_013816505.1 Pyrinomonadaceae bacterium
GCTCCATCGAAGGTCTCGAGCACATCGATAAAGTGATCGAGATCAACCAGTCGCCGATTGGTCGTACCCCGCGCTCGAACCCCGCGACCTACACTGGACTTTTCACGCCGATCCGCGAACTCTACGCGATGCTGCCGGAATCGCGCGAGCGCGGTTACAAACCGGGTCGCTTCTCTTTCAACGTCAAGGGCGGTCGTTGCGAGGCGTGCGAAGGCGACGGCATGAAGCGGATTGAGATGAATTTTCTGCCGGACGTGTATGTGCTGTGCGACGTGTGCCGCGGCGCGCGCTACAACCGCGAGACGTTGTCAGTGAGGTACAAAGGCAAGTCCATCGCCCAACTGCTCGACGCGACCATTGAAGAGGCTCTACCGCTTTTGGAGAACATTCCGCAGATCAAGCAGAAGCTCCAGACGCTGCTCGATGTCGGCCTTGGCTACGTCAAGCTCGGTCAGTCGGCGACGACCCTTTCGGGCGGCGAGGCGCAACGCATCAAACTCGCCAGAGAGTTGTCGAAGCGCGCGACCGGGCGCACCATATACATCCTCGACGAGCCGACGACGGGGTTGCACTTCGCCGATGTGCAGAAACTTCTCGACGTGTTGCAGCGACTCGTCTCTCTCGGCAACACCGTGATCGTCATCGAGCACAATCTCGACATCATCAAGTCCGCCGACTTTATCATCGACCTCGGCCCCGAAGGTGGAGGGCGCGGCGGGCGCGTCGTGGCGGCGGGGACGCCCGAAGAAGTGGCGCGCGCGAAACGTTCCTTCACCGGGCAGGCGCTCCGCCCGCTACTCAACGGCCACGCCGCGGCAGCAGCCCCCGGCAACCACCGTCAGCCCCGACGCGAGGGCAAGAAGATCGCGTGATATAGTCGGGAAGCGAGCTTCAGGATGTTCGGGAGTCAGAATCAAAAGCGGCGGTTGCCTTGCTAAGTCTGACACCTTGTGTCCGACACTCATCTCTGACTTCCTAATTTCTGATTCCCGTCTTTTGATTTTTGTCTTCCACGATCACCATGCTCGACCGCATCTCATCCACCGTCGCCGAAAGCCTTGAAGTGAAGCGGCGCTACTTCGCCGAGCACGCGGAAGAGGTGGCACACGCGGCGCGCATCATCGCGGATTCGTTCGGCACAGGCGGCAAGCTGTTGCTGTGCGGCAACGGCGGCTCGGCGGCGGACGCGCAGCACGTCGCGGGCGAGTTCGTTAATCAATTTCTCTTGAAAGGGCGGCGCGCACTGCCAGCGCTCGCGCTCGCCACCGACGGCGGAGTGCTGACGTGCATCGCCAACGACACCGGTTTCGAGAAGGTGTTCGCGCGCCAGCTTGAGGCGTTCGGCGCGCGCGGCGACGTGCTGCTGGCAATCACCACCTCCGGCAATTCGCCCAACATCATCGCCGCGGCGGAGCAGGCTCACCGGCAAGAATTGCAAGTCATCGGACTACTCGGACGGGACGGCGGCCACCTCCGCGCGCGCTGCGACCTCGCGCTCGTCGTGCCGAGCAACGACACGCAGCGCATCCAAGAGACTCACAACCTGATCGGTCACGTCATCTGCGATTTAGTCGAGCAGATGCTTTTCAACCACGCATAGAACTAACTCATGCAAGGAGCGACTCACAAGCCGTGTCTATTTACGAGGATGACGTGCGGCCACTCAGTTTGGAGGGGGTGAGCACGTATCCAATCGCCGCGCGTCCGAGCAAGCTGATTCATCACTCCACGAATTCCTTCATCGCCTGCCGAACATTCTGGCGGTGCGTTCCCTGCGCGAACTCGCCGGGCAGATGCATCGCGCTCGCGCGTTCGAGAAGCCAATTATCTGGGGCATCGGCGGCCACGTCATCAAGACCGGACTCGCGCCGCTCATGATCGACCTGATGCGCCGCGGCTACGTAACGGCCGTCGCCGCGAACGGTTCGGTGCTGGTGCATGACGTTGAAATCGCGTTGATCGGTTCGACCTCGGAAGACGTTGATGCAACGCTCGGCTCCGGCGCGTTCGGCGCGGCTGATGAAACGGGCGAGGTGATTAATCGCGCCGCACGGGAAGGCGCGCGCGACCAACTCGGCATGGGCGAGGCGATGGGTCGCGCTCTGCTGCAAGCGAATCCGAACCACGCCGACTTGTCATTACTCTGTGCGACATACACCGCGCGCGTCCCGTTCACCGCGCACGTCGCCATCGGTGCCGACATCGCGCATTTCCACCCGTCGACGGACGGCGCATCGCTCGGCGCCGCCACGCACACGGACTTTCGCCTGCTCTCTGAACTGGTGCGCCGCATGGACGGCGGTGGCGTCTACTTGAACATCGGCTCGGCGGTGGTGCTCCCCGAAGTTTTTCTGAAGGCCGTGACCCTTGTCCGCAACCTCGGCCACCCGCTCGCCGACTTCACGACAGCAAACTTTGACTTCATACAGTCGTACCGTCCTCTGACCAACGTCGTGCGGCGACCGACGAGCGCCGGGGCCGGGCGCGGATACGCCATCACCGGCCATCACGAATTGACAATTCCGCTACTCGCCGCCGAGCTTTTGTGCGGCCAAGATCAGCACCGCGAGTCAAGAGATTGACAGCCGCTTGCACCATCCCAAACTCCGTCATTCCGCAACCGTCTCCACATCCATAACCTGATGTGCGACTTCTTAAATGTTGAGGGCGAAAGTCGCTGTCGAGCCCACGCCTGAGCAGTCCCACACCAAGCTTTAAATTTTCCGAAACTTTTGCCTTGACAGCCCTTTGACTTTTGTCTATCTTGCCGTTGCCTGAAATTGAAAATCAATTTCATCAAAGCGAGTTTCGCTTTATGGCATTCGTTTTTTACCGAAATTTTTCATCTTCCTTCAGCCACAAGGTGTTATGCACAAACATAAATTCCCGCATCAAGCAGGTTTATCCGTACGGCTCCGCGTGAGTGGGTTAATGCTGCTTCTCTTGATGCTTTCAGCGGGCGCTGTCCGCGCGCAATCAAACCGTAGCTCGGTATCCGGCCACGTCACCGACCAACATCTGGCCGCTGTCGAGACGGCGCGGGTGAGGCTTCAGTTGATTGATACGGCGTTTGAACGGACCGTAGCGACCGACGCCGGCGGCGCGTTTTCGTTCGACGGTGTACCGCAAGGCGCTTACCGCGTGATCGCGTGGAGCACCGGCTTTATGGCGGCGACGCGAGAGATTGTTATTGAGCGGGGCGAGACGCGCGATGTCGATCTAGTCCTTCAGCCCGGAGCGCTCGCCGAAGAGGTGGTCGTCTCCGCGAGCCGCATCACCGCCACTCCGGAGTCGGTTGAGCGTATTCCCGGCTCGGTTGAAGTCGTCGATCATAGTCTCTTAGAGGCGAGCCGCGTCTTCACTTCCTCCGAGGCGCTGCGCAAAGTAGCGGGGATCAACGTGCGCGATGAAGAAGGATTCGGGCTACGCCCCAACATCGGCATCCGCGGCCTCAACCCGACGCGCTCAACGAAAGTCCTGTTGCTCGAAGACGGTATCCCGTTGACCTACGCGCCCTACGGCGACAACGCATCGTATTACCACCCGCCGATTGATCGCTTCGAGAGCGTCGAGGTGTTGAAGGGTTCAGGTCAAATTCTTTACGGGCCGACGACGGTCGGCGGCGTCATTAACTACATCACGCGCAACCCTCCCGACAAAGCCGCCGGATTCGTCACGCTCACCGGCGGCACGCGCGATTACTTCAACGGCCATGTCGGCTATGGCGGTGTGTGGCGTGGCACCGGGTTGCTGTTCGACTACACGCGCAAGCAGGGTTCCGGCTCGCGCGAAAACACACGCTTCGGCCTCAACGACTTCAACTTCAAGGTGACCCGCGAGCTCGGCTCGAAGCAGGCGCTGACGCTCAAGTTCAACCACTACGGCGAAGACTCGAACATCACATACTCCGGTCTGACTGAATCCGAGTATCGCGCCGACCAGCGTCAGAATCCCTTCCGTAACGATTTCTTTTATGGCGACCGATACGGCGCGTCGGCGACGCACGCTTACGTCTTCAACAGCGACGTGGTCGTCAGCACCAATTTTTACGGCGCGTACTTCCGGCGCCACTGGTGGCGGCAATCGAGCAATTCGGGGCAGCGCCCGAACCAGCTCAACGTCGACCCCGACTGCCGCAGTCTGGCCGACCTCAACACCACCTGCGGCAACGAAGGCCGTCTGCGCACCTACTACTTTCTCGGCGCCGAACCGCGCGTGCGAGTCAACCGTCATTGGCTCGGCATCAAGAACGAAATTGACTTCGGCTTCCGCGCCCACTTCGAGACGCAGGAGCGGCGTCAAGAGAACGGAGACCTGCCGACTTCGCGGAGTGGCGTACTTGTTGAGAGCAACGAACGGCGCAACCAGGCTTACGCCACTTTCGCGCAGAACCGTTTCATCTTCGGCCGTTGGGCGGTCACGCCGGGCATCCGTGTCGAACACATCGAATATCAACGCACCAGTCGCCCCACCGCGACGTTCAACCGCACCGTCTCTGGCAAAACCAGTCTGACACAAGTGATTCCCGGCCTCGGCGTTTCGTTCAACCCTTCAGAGCGGCTGACCGTCTTCGCGGGCGCGCACCGCGGATTCGCGCCGCCTCGCACAGAGGATGTGATTAGCAACACGACCGGCGGCACAATCGAGCTTGATCCCGAGTTGAGTTGGAACTACGAGGTCGGGATGCGCAGCCTATTTTATCCGGGCGTCAGGCTGGAAGCGACGCTGTTCCGGATGGACTACGAAAATCAGATTGTCCCGGCGAGTTTAGCGGGCGGGGTCGGCGCGACGCTGACGAACGGCGGCGCGACTCTCCATCAAGGCTTCGAGTTGTCGGGCCGTTTCGACGCCGGCGCGGTGTTCAAGACGCCGCACAACTTTTATGCGCGCGTCGCCTATACACATCTCCGCGCCGCCGAGTTCAAGGGAGCGCGCTTCAGCAACGTGCCTGGCTTCAACCGCGTCAGCGTCAGCGGCAACCGTTTGCCTTACGCTCCCGAACGGATGCTCAACGTCAACGTCGGATACTCGCACCCTTCGGGCGTGGACACTCTGCTTGAGGCAGTTCACGTCAGCGATCAATTTGGCGACGACTTGAACACCGTGGCACCGACGCCCGACGGTCAGCGCGGACTAATTCCGAGTTACACGGTCTGGAACGCGACTGCCAATTACAAAGTCGAACGGATGCGCACCACATTTTTTGTGACCGCGAAAAACCTTTTCGACCGAACATATATTGTTGACCGCTCACGCGGTATCCTGCCGAGCAGCCCGCGGCTGGTGCAGGCCGGGCTGAAGTTCAACTTCTGACAATTGCGGGAAAGATGTTCAGTAGGTTCTGGCTACGAAAGGCCAGGTGCGGTTTTTTTTGACAGGAAGAGCGATGACGCAGCCACGTCATCGCTCTTGTTGAGACGACTACATCCCGGACTCTGTCTTTAGCAAAAGCTCCCGAAAGGTGTGTCTCGGCTCGCATCATAACACACCTTCCGACGGGGTTTCGGCTGGGCTGCTTTTCTGCAGCCTTTCGTTTTTCTCTGCCACTGTCGGAGGTTTCCATGCTCACTCAACACAGATCACGCAGCATCGTGGCTACCGCCCGATTGGCGATGCCGTCGTCCCGCTTCGCGGCGCTTCGACCCACCGCGCTGCTATTTCTTTTCAGCGGCACGCTCCTGTTTTTGTTCTTCACTTTCGGCAGCGCCTCGGCACAGTCTGACAACGCTGACGTATCCGGGCGGGTGATAGATCAGCACGGCGCGGCACTGAGCCGCGTCGTCGTCACGCTCAGTCGTATCGGCCCGCACCCTGAACGCTCGCCTGTCACCGTTGCGACCGACGAAGCGGGCGCTTTCAAGTTCAGAGGGTTGTCGCGCGGCGAGTATCTTCTCAGTGCGGAGGGAGTGAATTTTACGACTGTGACGCAGAGCGTCATGCTGACGGGAGAAGGGGCTGGGCGCGAAGTGGAGCTTAGACTGTCACCGCGTGGCTTCGATGAATTCGTGACCGTCACCGCCGGCGACGAAGGCTTCCAAGCGCAGACGGCAACGACCGCGATGCGCACTGACACGGCTTTGCGGGATACGCCGCAATCCATTCAGGTCATCACCCGGCAGGTCATTGAAGAACAACAGGCCGTTAGCATCAACGACGTGGTGCGTAACGTGAGCGGTGTCTCGGTGCCGAATAGTTCCGGCGGCCGCGCCGAAGATTTCACGATTCGCGGGTTCACTTCGGCGCGTAACACATACAAGGACGGCTTCCGCAACGACTTCAACTCCAACCGCGCATCACACGAAACGTCGAACATTGAGCGCGTGGAAGTCCTCAAAGGCCCGGCTTCGGTGCTTTTCGGGCGGCTCGATCCGTCGGGCGTTGTTAATTTTGTGACCAAGAAGCCTCTGGCCGAACACTACTACTCATTACTGTTCACCGGCGGAAAGTTTAACTTCTACAAGCCGGCGCTTGATTTCGGCGGCCCCTTGAACGCACGCCGCACGCTGCTCTATCGCTTCAACGGAGCGTATGAGAACGCGGACACGTTCCGCGACTTCGTGGAACGTGAGCGCGTCTTCGTCGCCCCTTCTCTGACGTGGATCGTCGGCGACGGGACGACACTTAGCCTCGATGCCGAAGCGATGAAAGGAACCAGCCTGATTGATCGTGGGCTGGTTGCGCTCGACGATGGCGTGGCCCCAGTTCCATCGGGTCGCTACCTCGGCGACCCGGCGATTCCGTACAAGTACCGGCAGGGAAAGTTGGGGGCAACGCTGTCGCATACATTTGATGACCACTGGTCGCTGCGCAGCGCCTTCCGTGTCGCGCTCAATAAAGCCGACTACGACTCGCGCCAACCGCGCCGGCTACGACCCGACAACCGCACGCTTGAACTTAGCCTCGATTACGCCGACCAGTCACTGCAAACCTACTATTGGCAGAACGACGTTATCGCGAAGTTCCAGACCGGCGGCGTCGGGCACACGCTCTTGTTTGGCGGCGACATCGGGCGGGAGAGGTTCGCCTCCGTGACGCTGAGTGGTCCGACGCGAACCATCGATATTTACAACCCCGTTTACAACTTCGCCCCCGGAACTGTGTCGCGGCGCGGCCACTCGATCACGACTAACATCTCCGGGGGAGTCTACGCACAGGATCAGATCACGCTTGGCAGCAATCTAAAACTGCTCCTCGGCGGACGCTTCGATTATTACGAACAGAAGAACGACAACCGCTTCACGACCGAGGTGAGCAGCGCAGTTGATCGCGCCTTCACGCCGCGCGTCGGCGTCGTCTACCAACCCGTCCAACCCGTCTCGCTGTACGTCAGCTTCAGTGAATCCTTTCAGCCGCAGCTACAACTCACGTTCGACAACATGCCCTTCGAGCCGGAGACCGGCATGCAGTATGAGACGGGAATTAAGCTGGAGTTGTGGAAGCGCCGCCTCGCCCTGACGGCGGCAACCTACCAAATTACGAAATCCAATGTCGGCACACCCGACCCCATCAACCCCGGTTTCTCCGTCCAGTTGGGCGAGCAGCGCAGCCGCGGCTTCGAGCTGGACGCGACGGCGCGGCCCACCTCCGGCTGGAACGTCCTGACGAGCTACGGTTACACGGACGCCGTCGTCACCAAAGACACGCGCTTTCCAGTCGGCGCTCAACTGAGCGGCGCGCCGCGCCACACCGCGAGCCTCTGGACGAGCTACCAATTCGGCGGCGGCCCGGCGCGCGGCTTCGGTTTCGGCGCGGGCGTCTTCGCCGTCAGCCGCCGCTTCGGCGACCTTGAACACACCTTCACCGTGCCGGGCTACGCGCGCGTGGACGCTTCCGTGTTCTACAAAATACACCGCGCTGAAAAGGTTAAATATCGTCTCGCGTTCAACGTCAACAATGTTCTGGACAAAGAGTTCTACGAGGGCGTTCGCGGGCGGCTGGGGGTCGTCCCCGGCGCTCCTCTATCCGGTGTCGGGACTTTTCAAATAATCTTTTAGCCCGAACAGCTCTGCATAAATCAACTGACACGACCTCGTCCGCCGAATCATTCATGGGCGGAAGGAGACTTGAGTAGATGGCACTCTCTGCGCGCCGCGTCCGACAACTCTACGCATGGCACAAATGGGCGGGACTGCTGACGGGGCTATTCATCTTTGTCATCACCATCAGCGGAGCCATTGCCGTTTTTAAGGAGGAGATCGACCTCCTGCTGACCCCCGCGCGCCGTGTTGAGCCGGCGTCCACGCCGCCCGCGTCACTCGACGACATCCTGCCGGCAGTGCAGCGGGCATATACCGGGGCACGCATCGAAAGCGTCAACCTGCCCCGCAATCCACACACCGCTTACAGCATCTTCCTCGACGATGGTAAACAGCGGACGGAGGTGTTCGTTAACCCGTACAGTGGCGCGCTGACCGGGGCGCGCACCGGTGAGACGGTCGCTAATGTGATCCGTCAGCTTCACGTCAGGTTCTATTACTTCGGCGCGTGGGGGCGCGTCGTGGTCGGCGTTTTCGGGTTGGCGCTTTTAGTTTCGACGCTGACGGGGGTGCTGATCTACGGGCGCTTTATGAAGGGGGTGTTCGCGCAAGGCTTGCGGTTCTGGCAGATCCGCACGGGGCGCGGGCTGCAAGTCTCGGCGTCGGACTGGCACAAGCTGATCGGCATCCTCGCGCTGGCGTTCAATCTGGTCATCGCCTTCACCGGAGCCGTCTTAGGTTTGGAGAATCTGGCACGCTACGCCCCGTCCGTCAGCCGCGCCCTTCACCCGCAACCCGATCAACGTCATCCTCCCGCGGCCACCGACAGGATGGTGCCACTCGCGCAAGCATTGCGGCGGGCGAGACGCGCGCTACCCGGCTTCGAGCCGACGCGCCTGATTTTGCCGCGCGCCGACAAGAATCATTTTGTGATTTACGGCGACAACTCCGGCCGTTTCGCGCGCGAGGGAGCCAGCTTCGTGGTGATTGAGACGAGCGGTGGCGCGGTGCTTCAAACGCATAACGCCGCCGGCGCCCGCGCCGTCACCTACACGTACAATTTGGTTGAGCCGCTCCACTTCGGCAACTTCGCCGGTGTCCCACTCAAAATCATCTATCTGTCGTTTGGCCTCGCCTCCTCATTCCTATCAGTCACAGGCTTCATCATCTGGCTACGGAAGCGGAGGCGCGCGCGCGTCGCCGCCCCGTCGCGCCGCCGTGAAAAAACAAGCGAGCTACAACGGGCGTAGACGCACCGCCTCACGGCGCCTCGCCAGTTACGCATCGGCGCGCGCGTGGGTTATAATCCGCGCTCATTCAAAGTTTCATGACGGCTATTCGATGCGGATGCGTGAGAGCTGTCGCCAAAAGAAGGTCGAGGGGAATACTAAACATAAATGGACGCAGAAAAGATCGAGCACTTTCGCGGCATCCTGATGAAGCAGTTACGGCAGCACACGCAGAACGTGCGCGAGAGTCAGGCGAGCGCGCTGGAGATGGTGGCGGCTGACGACGGCGTGAAAGACAGCGTCGACATGTCACTACAAGATGTCAACCAGGAGATTCAACTACGCCTCGGCGAGCGCGAGTCGCAGATCGTCGCCGACATCGACCAGGCGTTACTAAGAATCGACGAAGGCAGTTACGGAGAGTGCGCCCGTTGCGGCAAACTGATTCCTGAAAAACGGCTCGAAGCCGTGCCCACCGCCCGCTACGACGCCGAGTGCCAGACATTCATCGAACAGAGAGACGGCACCGACGACGCCCCGACGCTGTAAAGGCAAGAGTAAAAAGGTCAAAGGCAAAAGTGAAGAGGCCGGAATCTCTTTCTTCACTTTTGCCTTTTTACTTTTACCCTTTGCCCTTCTCTTACGCCTTCGGATGCGCCTTGTCGTAAACCTCAATCAGTTTTTCCATCGAGACGTGTGTGTAGATTTGCGTTGTCGAAAGGCGCGCGTGGCCGAGGAGTTCCTGTATGTCGCGCAGGTCGGCGCCGCTGTCGAGGAGGTGCGTCGCGAACGAATGGCGTAAGCTATGCGGGCTGATGTTGTGGATGCCGGCGCAGATGTCGATGTACTTGTCGACCATGCGGCCAACCGAGCGCGTCGTGATGCGCGTGCCTTGATAGTTCAGAAAGAGCGCCTCCGATTCCCGCTCGGCGAGCGGCGCGTGCTGAAGGAAGACGTTCCTGACCGTCAGGTACTGCATGATGGCGTGCAGTGCCGGGTCGCCGAACGGAACGATGCGCTCTTTGCGGCGCTTGCCCATCACGCGTACCAGCTTGTTCTTAAAATCCACGTCGCGCATATTGAGCTTCGTCAACTCCGAGACGCGCACCCCGGTGCCGTACAGAAGCTCTAGTATCGCGCGGTCACGCTGACCGAGGTCGGTCGCCAGATCGGGCGTCTCGATGAAGCGAATCGCTTCTTCAATCGAGAGATGATTCGGTAGCTTCTTTTCGAGCCGCGGCGTCGAGACCAGCTTCGCCGGGTTTAATTCGACCACGCCCTCGCGGATCAGGAACTGGAAGAAAGTGCGCAGCGCGGCGAGCTTGCGCGCGATGGAAGTTTTCTTCTTCTGCGCCGTATGCAACGTCGACAGCCACTCGCGGATCGTGATGTGATCGAGTTGCTTGATGTCGACTTCGCGGCGCGCGCCCGTCTGTGGGTCGGCGGGCGCAAGGTGGTCGTAGAACTGACCGAGATCAATCCCGTAGTTGCGCAGCGTGTGCTCGCTAACGTTGCGCTCGTAACGCAGATGCTCCAGAAACTGTGCGAATAGTTGCTCCATCATAGACAAGATGTCAGATGCCAGATGTTGAATGTCAGACAGGTAGCGATTCTAACATCGAACATCCAGCATCTGACATCTGTTTTAGCTTTTCGGCGTGTAGTAGCCTCGTCGCGTGCGCACGCGCAGGTCGGGGCGGGTCGTGATGCGCAGCGTGAAGGAGTGGAAGCGCCCATCATGTCGGTCGCCGGTCGGGTAATAACTCAAAACATATTGCTGCGCAAGGTCAGCGGCAATTTGAGTGAACGCGCGATCAAGATCGGATTCACCGCGCGGCACGTAGAGGGCGCCACCGGTTTGTGCAGTAATCTCCTGCATGCGGCGTTCAGCGGCCAGGTCACGCAGGTTGGTGTTATCGCTGTTCCCGGTCTGCACGGCGTAAACCTGACAGTCGGCGGCGAGCGCGTGTCGTAACGTCGTGTCGAAATCGAGGTGGCTGCTGGTGTCCACACCGTCGGAGACGATAATGATCACCTTCCGACCGCGCCGGATGCGCAGATACTCCGCCGCCTGGTCAATCGCGTCGAACAGAGCGGTCGCGCCTTCGGGCTTGCCGAAGCTATCAATGGCGTAGATGAGCGTTTTGACGTCGTTCGTCAGCGGCGCGACGAGCGTCGCGTCGGTCGAAACGGAGTAGAGCGCGGCCTGGTCGGCTGGGCGCAGGACGCTCTTAAAAAAGCGCACCGCCGCCTGCTTCTGGAACTCGCGCGCGGCCGTCAGGCTCGAGCTGTTGTCGAACAGCACGGCCATCATCACCGGCGTCTCCGCGCGGCTGAGGTCGCCGATGTCTCGCACAGCGCCGTCCACTCGCAGTTCGAAATCCTTCAATTCTAAATCGGAGACGGGTCGGCCCCGCCCGTCGATGATCGAAGCCGGGATCGGCACCAGGTTGGCGGCGATGCGCACCACATCCTCTTCATCAACCTCGACCGGGGCGGCGGCGGTCTTGTTCTGTGTCGTCGCTGGAAGATTCGCGGCAGGAGTTTGCTCTGCGCTATCGGGCGGCGCGGAACTATTCCTTCGTGGCGGACGCACAGTCTCTTTCGTCGGCGTGGAGGTCGAATTCGTTTGTCGGCGGCCCGACTGTGCCTGCGACGCGGGGCGCGAAAAGCTCACGACAAACGCCAGCAGACAGCACCATGCCGCGCCTGCCAACAGTAAATTCCATCGGCACGTCGCGCGTCCACCGCGTTTCGTCAGGCGACTGCCGGCGTCGCGACACTGTTGATTGATTGAAGCCAAGTGTCCCATTCCTTTAACGCCAGTTCGACTTGCAATTGATGACGGTCGCGCTTGTGGCGCACGCGGCGCCTTTCAGATTCGGGTAGCGGCTCGAGCAGCGCGAACGTGATGTTGACCGGTTGATAGTTCTTCGTGTCGGCGCTTGACACGTAACGCGCCAACGCCCCAATCGCGGTCTTCGACGGTGCCTCGACAAGCGTCTGACCCGCGATCAAACGCGCGGCGTTCACTCCGGCGAGCCAGCCCGTCGCCACTGATTCGACGTAACCCTCGACGCCGCTGATCTGGCCGGCAAAGAAAACATCGGGGCGCTCGCGCATTTGCAGCGTGGCGCAAAGTACGCGCGGCGCGCAGATGTAAGTGTTGCGATGAATCTGGCCGTACTGCAAAATCTCCGCCGCTTCGAGTCCGGGAATCAAGCTCAGCACGCGCGCCTGCTCGCCGTAGCGTAGATGATTCTGAAAGCCGACGAGGTTGTAGGCGTCGGCCATCAACGTCTCTTGCCGCAACTGCACGGCCGCGTACGGCATCCGCCCGGTGCGCGGGTCGATTAAGCCGACCGGCTTCATCGGCCCGTAACGCAACGTGTCGACGCCTCTGCGCGCCAACTCTTCAATCGGCAGACAGGCTTCAAACCAGTGTGTCTCTTCAAAGCGGTGCAGCGGGACGCTCTTCGCCGTCGTCAACGCTTCGTAAAAGCGCGCGTACTGCTCTTCGTCAAACGGGCAGTTGATGTAGTCGTCGCCGCCTTTGTTGTACCGCGCGGCGCGAAAGACGACATCGTGATTGATCGAGTCGGCGGCGACAATCGGTGCTATCGCGTCGTAGAAGTAGAGCTGTGTGTCGCCCGTCAGCCGCATGATTTCGGCGGCCAGCGCGTCGGAGCACAAAGGCCCGGCGGCGATGATCGTCACCGCGCCCTCCGGCACCGAAGTCATCTCTTCGCGCACCAGCGTGATGCGCGGGTGTCTGCTGATGCGCTCCGTGATGATGTCGGCGAAGCGGTGGCGGTCGACGGCGAGCGCCGCACCCGCCGGGACGCGCGTCGCGGTCGCGGCCTCCATCACAAGCGAACCGGCGCGGCGCAACTCCTCCTTCAACAAGTACGGTGCGGTTCCCGGCTCGTCCGACTTGAGTGAGTTCGAGCAGACGATCTCCGCCAGCTTATCGGTGCGGTGCGCCGGCGTCGGTTTCACGGGGCGCATCTCGTAGAGAGAGACGCGCGCGCCTGCTTCCGCCGCCTGCCATGCTGCTTCTACTCCGGCGAACCCGCCGCCGATGACGATGATTTCTTTCATAGGTACTTATAAAGTGACAGGTGACAGGTGACAGGATAAAACGCTTCGCCTGTTACGTGATGTCTGTCACTTGTTTCTTTCTACTTCTTTCCTCTTCAGATGTTGGGAGAGACCGACAATCATGCGCCCGATGCTGTCGAGCGTGGCACGCATTTCAAGGTAGACATCTTCCTGAAGATAGCCGAGACGGTGAGCGATGAGCAGTTCGGTTTCTAACTCGCTCGCCGAGCCTTGAGCGTTAGACAAAAACTGCATGAACTCCTTCGGGTATTGTCGCGCCGCGCCCTCCGCGATGTTAGCCGGCACAGAAACCGCTGCCCGTCTAATCTGCGAGGTCAAGTCGAACCGTTCGTCTTTCGGAAAGGATTCAGTCGCCTTGTAAACGGCAATCACGAAATCAATCGCTTTATTCCACACATCTAATTTTTCGTGAGGTCTCATAGCAATCTTCTCCTGTCACTCGTCACCTGTCACCTGTCACGGCTTTTGTGGCGCGTCGAGCACCGCGTCCACGGTCTTTGTGCTGAACCGTTTGTAATCGCTGTACTCGCGCGTCGCGTCGAGTTTGAACCCCGCGAGCAGGAACACTTTGGCCGAGGCGCTGATTTGCGAGAAGCGCGGCAGCCACACGCCGTCGACCATCCGCGCCTGCTCGAAAGCGAAGTTCGAGCCGGGGCGCACCGACGCAAGCAGACCGCCGCCGATCTTGAAGCCATCCACGAGTCGCGCTTCGAGCCGCATCACTTGTTTGTCAGCCGGATCGATCCAGACGACTCCGGCGAGTTTGACGATCAGCGATTGCTCGCGGGTCGTCGGGCGGAAGCCGGGGCGAGCGCGAAAGTCGAACACAACCGCGTCACGGTCGTGAAAGCGTTCGCGTCTCGGCGACACAAATTCGCACGCCCGCAAAAACGCCGAGATGCCGAGGTCATCATCGCCGTTCTCGCCGACGCCCGTTTCGTTCCCCTTCTTTTTCGCGCGCTCGGCCTTCACACGCGCACGCTTTTGCTGCCGCTCCTCGTACTCATGCTCGGCCTTCGCCAGTTCGTCGACGACGCGCTTCCCTTCCTTCGTCGCCTTGTCCGGCGGCAACGGCACGCCGCCCTCGCTAATCAGTTTCAGCACTCGCCCACCGCCGACTACCGGGTAGACTTCGTGGACGCTAACCTTCTCCTTCTTCAACTCGCCGCGGTCGTTGATTTCGCGCTCGGTCTGCTTGCGCGTGAATGTGTATTCGCTGACCCGGCCGTCCAACTCCGTTTGATTGCGCGCGACATCACGCAACAGCGCGGGCACGTCGATGACCTCGGCGGAGACAGGCGGGTCGAAGATCGATTCGGCAAGTCCGGTGTTGTAGCGCACGCTTTGCAGCATCAGCGTGCGCGGCTCTTCCCCTTCGATGCGCTGTGTGATGCGGTGCGGCTCAAGGACGTTTTTGACAACGCGGTAATCGTCGAAGCGGACGGTCGCCCGGCGCGCATCGTCGGCGACCTGCCGCAGCAGCTTGCTCGACGCGCCGAACCAGTAGCGCAGACGCCCGCCTTCGCGCGTCGAGAACTCGACGACGTACGCCGGCTCGCCGTCCAACTGTTCGAGCAACAGCGTCCGCGCCAGCACGTTTAGTTTCTTGAAATCAACGAGGCGGCTGGCGTTGAGCGCCGCTTGAAGTTTCGCCGTCTGGGCATCGGTGCCGGTCAGGGTTTGTGAGAAGCCGCCCGGCATCTGCATCCACGCCGAACGCTGACTGGCGGCGGTGCTCAGTTCGCCGCCGCTCGTCGGCACATCCGTACGCTCCGCCGCCGGCATCTTGGTGCGCCAGCGCGTGCGCTCACCGCTTTCAGCGGCAGCCTCCGCCGTCGACCATTCATAGGTCGCATCACGGATGGCCGCAACTCTTTTCTTTCCGCCCAGCGCCTTCAGATAATCGCCGATGATCTTTTCCGGCGACGGCAACTTTGATTGCCGGGCCACGGTCGCGGCCCGTCCCGGCGACGGTGTCTGCGCTGAAACGTTTGTCGCGCTGTTGTTCGCGACTACCAGTGAACCCACGACGCATATCGCTGCGAGGAGCCACAACAGACGCCGCACCTGCGCTCCGTGCTCCGTACAACTTTCGCGCACCCGCGTAACCCTGCTTTTCACAATAAAATTCCTCAATCAGACTTTCAATGAATTGAGAGACAGGATGATTCCGCATTGTAATCAATTTTCGTCGAACAGCAGCTTCATGCGGCTGGCACAGTCATCAGCTTGCGCTCACGGTCAGCAGCAAAGGCGATACATGCCTTCAGGTCTTCACGGGTGAGGTCAGGAAAGTCATTGAGGATTTCTTCTTCAGTCATATCAGAAGCCAGATATTCCAGCACTTCATAAACAGTAATCCGCAAGCCACGCACGCACGGCTTACCGCCGCGTTTATTTGGTTCAATGGTAATGTAGTCCTGGTAGTTCATAATCTGAGATTACGGTTGCGCAATTCACGAGGTCAAGAGCCGGGAAGCCACTGAACTATCATTGTCGTGGCTGGTTTCAGGAGGGCTGCCCCTCGGTGGTTTCCGAAGCGTCGGCAGGCTGTGGCACATCCGAGTCCATCGCCGCCGCCGATTCCTGTTCGGCTTCGAGTTCGTGCTCCTGATTGTTGCGCGTCGGGTCGGAAGTGTCCGTTGCCGCCGCGCCTTGACGCGCGCCTGCTTGATCTCGTGTCTTCTCCGCCATGATCTTTTGCTCCTTGAATTGTTGAGGTGAATTACCGCCGCCGTGACGTTCGAGTGTGCGGGAATCGTCACTGAACGGTGCGCCAGCCGAAGACGATCAACCATCAGCCCCTCGCCTTCGCGCCCTTTTTGCCAGCGGCTTTTTTGGCCCCAGTTTTTGCCGCGCTCTTCGCGCTCTTTTTGCCGGCGCTCTTCTTTTTAGCGGCGGTACTCTTGGCCGCGGCAGATTTCTTCGCCGGCAACTTGGCGGCTTTGGCCGCGCCAGCCGACTTGCCCGCCGACTTTCCTGCGGCCTTCGCCGGCGACTTTTTAGCCGCGCCTTTCTTCGTCGTGGCGGCAGCCTTCTTCTTCGTGGCGGCAGCCTTTTTGGCACGGCCTTCGACCGCCGTGCCGCTTTTCGCGGCGCCGCCCTTCTTCGCCGCTTGATCGGTCGCGCTCGCCTTGGCGGTGGCGCTCGTTTCGGTCGCGGCGATAGTTTCAGTCGGTGCGATGGAATCCTGACCTGATTCAGTCTGCGACTCTCTGGCGGCTGACTGAGCGGCGGCTTTCCCTGTCTGCTTATCCCTCCGGCGTTGAACCTTTTCGCGGGCCGCCGCCTCAACCTGCCGGATGCGCTCCGCAACGTTCTGCGGCAGGCCCGGCTCATCTGCGCCGCGCAATCCTTCCGGTTGCGGCCCCTGGTGACGCTCGCGCTCCTGCTCGGCCATCGCGCCTTCGTTTTGCTGAAACTCGAACTCGTTTAATTGACCGCCAGCGATTTTGTATCGGTCAATATTCTCTGCTGGGTCTTTCGGCATTTACCTTTCCTCCTCGTCCATAATGCGCCTGCTTGACAGCGCGTGCGGCGCCTTCGTATATTCGTTTCCCGACAACGTAAAGCCACCTTAGCTCAGTTGGTAGAGCGACGGTTTCGTAAACCGTAGGTCGGCGGTTCAACTCCGCCAGGTGGCTCCAGAAAATCTAATTGCCGTATAACTGTCTCTCAGTTATACGGCAATTTTCTTCGCCCCTCAATCTTCAACCCCATTTCTTTCAGAGACCCGCTGGTGTTGGAGTTTCTCGGGCTGAAGGACGAGTATTCCGAGTCTGAACTTGAAGAGGCGCTGATTCGGCATCTGGGAACTTTCCTGCTCGAACTCGGCAGCGACTTTGCCTTCGTCGGGCGGCAGAAATCGTCGATGATGTAAGCCTGACTCAAGGTGGCCTCAAGTTCGTATCGGTCTAACACTTGACGAGGCGCGTGGCGAGCAGTCGCTCGGTGCCGACACCACGCCGCCCGTCTTTCTTGCAAAGTTGTTGCTTAACGGAGTCATTGAATGTAGGAAGTACCTTCAGGTTTCAGTGAGTTTGTTCCGGCATCAGAGAGGATGAACATGAATCGCGTGCGGCGGACGTGCCTTACTATTTTAACAAGGCGGGCGACGATCACCCTCACACTGCTGGTCATCGCCGCCGTCGCTCCGGCGTCGTTTCCACCCGGAGTCATGCCGGGTTGTGCATGGTTGACGATGGTGGCGCATGCTCAGGACGATCCGATGCAGGGCCTGAG
>JACDEG010000476.1 GCA_013816505.1 Pyrinomonadaceae bacterium
CTACAATGCAGAGATCAGAGGCTGAATGTCCGAAGGTTAGTAAAACACGGGTTCGCTGACATCTGACACCAAACATCTGATTTTTGCTCTTAAGGTTGCGCCGCGCCGCTGACGGCGTTTAAGATGCCGCGACCTTTGAGGCCGACGCGGCAGGCATATCAGAGAGGATGAAAGCGCGGATGCTCGCGGATTTTGCTGAAGATATCGAGAAGGGATCGCGTGATGAAGCGTTGCTGGCGCGCGTCGCGTGGGAGCGTCTGCCGCGCCACGTCGCGATTATTATGGATGGCAACGGGCGGTGGGCGGCGCAGCGCGGCCAGCCCCGCATCGCGGGTCATCGTGCGGGCGTAGATGCCGTCCGCGCCGCAGTGGACACGTCCGCCCGGCTCGGACTCGGCGCGCTGACGCTCTACGCTTTTTCGACTGAAAACTGGAAGCGCCCGCGCCTCGAAGTGGACGCGCTGATGCGGATGCTGAAGCGTTACCTGCGGCTCGAACTCGATAGCATCGACCGCCAGAACATCCGCTTCCAAGTCATCGGGCGCACCGCCGCGCTCGAAGAAAGTGTCCGTCGCGAAATCCGCCGGGCGGTCGAGCGCACCCAGGGAAACAGCGGGATGGTGTTGAGCGTCGCGCTCAACTACGGTGGCCGCGCCGAGATAGTCGATGCGGTCAACGCCGCGCTCAGACGATGCGCCGAGGAGGGCCGACCGGCGTGCGAAATCACCGAGCCGGAGATTGAGCGCGAGTTGTACACATGTGGCCTTCCCGAACTCGATCTCGTGGTGCGGACCAGCGGCGAGATGCGCATCTCTAACTTCCTGCTGTGGCAGGCGGCGTACAGCGAGATTTACGTCACCGAAACTCTGTGGCCTGACTTTCGCCGCGCCCACTTGCTTGAAGCGATTGTCGATTACCAGCGGCGCGACCGTCGCTTCGGCGGGCTGCAATTCGCCGCTAACGCGACTTGAGTGTTCAGAGAACACAAGGTCGGGGAGCGAATCTTCTGCCAAGGATTGAAGACAAAATACATTCACCGCTCGCGAACGCCGAGGACGCCGAACATACTCAGCTGTTCACCTGATTAATAAAACTTTCTGTCACTTCCTCCGCGCCCTCTCGCGTCCTCGGCGGTGAAATGCAGTGAAATTTTAATTCACAATCCTTAACAAATGTCTCGAATCATCACCGCGCTGATCGCCCTTCCCGTGCTGATTGCGTCGATCATCTTCCCGCCGCTCCAAACTGTTTTCGTGCTGCTCGCCGTTGTCGCGATGGTCATCGGGTTGTACGAGTTCTGGCACCTCGCGAAGCGACTTGGCGCAAAGCCGGACGTGGTTGTCGGATACGCGGGGACGGCGGCGATGCTGGTCGCGTTCTACTTCGATCAGCCACAGATGCTGATGCTGATTGTCCCGGCGCTCGTCGTCGCGATGCTCGCAGCGGAGATGCTGCGCGGCGCGCCTTTCGACAAAATGATTTTATCGGCGGGCGCGACGCTGCTCGGCGTGCTCTACGTCGTGCTGCTCGGTGGGCACTTGATCGCGGTGCGCAACGGCTTTCAGTCGCCGCTCGCACCGAACCTTTCGACGCACCTGCTCTCTTTCTTCTTTCTCGTGCTGATGGGATCGGACACGGGCGCGTACTACACGGGCCGGCTGCTGGGCCGTCACAAACTGGCGCCGCAGGTCAGTCCCGGAAAGACCTGGGAGGGCGCGGTTGGCGGCATGGCGGCGAGTCTGTTGATGGCGACGCTCGCGCACTATTGGTTCTTCCCGGAACTCAGCTTACGGGCGGCGCTGGCGCTCGCGGCGGTGATGAACGTGCTCGGCGTGATCGGCGACCTGACCGAAAGCGCGCTGAAGCGTGGGGCCAGCGCAAAGGACGCCGCCAATATCCTTCCCGGTCACGGTGGTTTCCTCGACCGGCTCGACAGCTTGCTCTTCAACGCGCCGCTCATCTACTATTTCGCGCAGCTTTACTGGAGATAAACGACAAACATCCTTCGCTGAAACGCACCACAAATGACAACCAAAAAAGTTCTATTGATAGTGAGCGGGCTGGTGTTCGGATTGCTGCTGCTGGTCGGGGTGTTTGTCGGAGCGATTGCCGGGGTCGCGGTCTACGCCGTCGGACATAGCGAGGCCGCAGAGACAGCAAAAACTTTCCTGCGCAACAACGAGCGGTTGAAGAATGAGATCGGCGAGGTGCGTGATTTCGGGTGGCTCGTGACGGGTGCCGTCAACACGCACAATGCTGACGGCGACGCGACGCTCAACCTCAAAGCCATCGGCGAGAAGGGGAGCGTCGACACAAGCGTCAGTTTGTTCTACAAGAACGGACGACAGTGGCGCGTTGCGGGCGCGACCTACAGAAACAGGCAGGGGCGGATCATCGAGCTACTCGACAAGTACGAGGCCGAAGAGTCGGAACCTTTTGTCGCCCCGGTCAGTCGGTAACGAAATATGAACGCAAAGGGGATTGCTGTTTTAGGTTCGACCGGGTCGATTGGCCGCAACACGCTGCGTGTCGTTGAAACGCTCGGCGAGCAGTTCCGCGTCGTCGCGCTCGGCGCGGGTCGCAACGTCGATGAGCTTGTCGAACAGATTGATCGTCACCGCCCCGAACTCGTTGCCGTCCAATCCGACGAGTGCTCAGAGGAGTTGCTTCGCCGACTCCGCCGCCGCGAAATCGCGTTCCCGCGCGTCGCTGTCGGCGAGGCAGGATTGATCGAAGTCGCCACGCACGAGCGCGCCGCTTGCGTCGTCAGTGCGACGGTCGGCGCGGTCGGGTTCGTGCCGACGCTGCGCGCTCTGGAGACGGGCAAGCGCGTCGCACTCGCTAATAAAGAGACGCTGGTGATGGCGGGGGAGTTGATGACCCGCGCGGCGCACACTTCCGGTGCCGAAATCCTGCCGGTCGATTCCGAACACAACGCGATTCATCAGTGCCTGCGCGGTGAGACGCGCGCGGAGGTGCAACGCCTGATCCTGACCGCTTCCGGCGGCCCGTTCCGCACCCAGGATGAAAGCGCGATGCAGCGTGCGACCGTCGCCGAGGCGATGCGCCACCCGACATGGAGCATGGGTGCGAAGGTGACGATTGATTCGGCGACGCTGATGAACAAAGGTCTGGAAGTGATCGAGGCCCATTGGCTGTTCGGCTTTGACGCCGACCAGATCGATGTCATCGTGCATCCCGAATCGGTGGTGCATTCGATGGTCGAGTTGATCGACGGCTCGGTGATCGCACAGATGGGCGTCACCGACATGTGCCACGCTATTCAGTACGCCCTCACCTATCCGAAACGGCAAGGCAACGCGCTGCCGCCGCTTGATCTCACCGGATTTGGCGCTCTCCATTTCGAAGCTCCTGACCTGGCGCGCTTTCCGTGCCTCGGCTTAGCCTACCGCGCGCTCCGCACCGGCGGCACGCTACCGACCGCGATGAACGCCGCGAACGAAGTCGCCGTCAACGCCTTCATCGACGGCCGCATTCGCCTGACGGACATCCCACACATCATCGAGCGCGTCATGGATCGACACCCCGTGCGCCCGGTCGACAGTCTCGGCGTCGTGCTTGACACAGACGAGGCTGCGAGAATCGCCGCGCTCACCGCGATTGATGCGCTGATCGAAGTTTCGCCCATCAACATCGGAGACTTTAGTTATCTCGGGCGGTGAAGCGGCCAGCGCGTGACGCGACCGGATGTCGTTTGATGACCGGTTTGACCGCACGACGCGCGCCGCGTAAACTTCCGTGCAACCGGGCGCAACGTGTGTGCCTCTAAAATCTCAGCGTTCGATTGAATCTATAACTATCAAAGAGACGGAAATTAAATGACTTACTTGATCGGCAGTCTGGCCTTCATTTTCATTCTCGGTGCCGCTGTTGTTATCCACGAGTTCGGACACTTCATCGTCGCCAAGCTGCTCGGCATCCGCGTCGAGACGTTCTCGGTCGGTTTCGGCAAGCGCCTGATCGGCAAACAGTGGGGCCAGACCGATTATCGCCTCAGCCTGATTCCGCTCGGTGGTTACGTCAAACTCGGCGGCGACGACTCGAACGCAGGGATTGAAAGCGCCGGTGAGACCGACATTCCGCTGGCCGAACGTTTCGATTTGCGACCGCGCTGGCAGAAGTTTCTGGTCGCGGTGGCCGGCCCGGTGATGAATATCCTGACGGCGATTGCGATTCCGCTGGTCAGCGCGATGGCTTACGGCGTCCCGGTGATGCCGTCGCCGGTTGTTAAGACCGTCCGAGCGGGCGGGGCCGCCGCCGAAGCGGGAATTCAACCCGGTGATCGGATAGTTTCTTTCAACGGCCGCGATGGCGGCGAATGGGACAAGATCAGGAACGACGCTTTGATCTCGCCGGGGCAGCCGTTGCCAGTGGTCGTGGAGCGCAACGGTCAGCAAGTGTCCCTGACCGTGACGCCGAAGAAACGAATCGAAGAAGGCGGCGAGGCCATCGGCCTGTTGGGGCTCGAACCTGATTTCGGCAATTTGCCGGTGATTGTTGACTCGGTCGCGGACAACACCCCGGCGGCTGAGGCCGGAATGAAGGCCGGGGACCGCATTCTGTCCATTAACGACGAGACGATTTATACCCAAGAGCAGGTCTTGCAGCACGTCCAGGATCATAAAGGGCAGCCAATGCGCTTCAAGGTCGCACGCGGCAACGAAACCGTGGAGTATACGGCGACCACCCGCCGACTAGCGGATGGAACGGAACGGCTCGGCTTTGGCCCGACGATGGATTATCCGCTCCGCCGGGTCGGGCCGCTCGCGGCGACGGCCTACGCTGTGGATCGGAACATCGAGTTCATCCGTTTGACGGGCCTCGCGCTCGGCCAGGTGTTCAGCGGTCAGCGTTCGGTGCGTGATACATTCTCCGGCCCCATCGGAATCGCCAAAGCTTCATCGCGCGCGGCTAACGAA
>JACDEG010000067.1 GCA_013816505.1 Pyrinomonadaceae bacterium
TGGCACTCGCCGATCCTCAACCCAATGATAAAGATGATCTGCTTCATCAACGAAGAAGTCTTGCCACCTATGGACGGCTAGGTGATGTGATGGCTCATCGCACGCTGTGGCGATCTCTTTCCTGATGCGTTGCGCTTCTCGATCATACTCAACGTCCGCTGGTCGACTGCTTTGTAAGCGCATCGCTTGTGCCAGTAATTCAATCATCCTCTCAGCGTAAGCTCCAACTTCTTTCTCATCTGCGAACGCCACTTGCAAATCTTTCATCTCACGTAACAAATGTGCGTAACAGTACTGCACGTGGCACGGCACGCGCTTGTAACCCACATAGCGATCCACGACCAGGTAGCCGGCTAACGGCGCGGTGCCAAATACTTCTTCCACCACGCGCGCCGAGCGAGTATCCCGATACAAGTGCAAACTCACTGAATCGCTCGCAAACAGCCAGCAATAGCCGCTTTTGCCATCCGTGCGCCAAGTCGTCTCATCAGCATGCCGGACAAAAGCTTGCCGGTAGTCGCGCTTCAACTCTTCCATGACAGGTCCGAAGAGGCCACTCAATCGATGCAGTGCTTGAATGACTGTGCCATAGTTCAACTGCCACCGCGCACATACTCGACCCAGAGGTATCCCGTGCATGTAATGTGCATCCACGATCTCGGTCAGGAGTTGATTCGACAGCAAACTCTTGGGCAACACGCCCGGCGCTGTGGCCGCCACGACCACGCCGCAACATGGGCACTCTTTGCGCTCTAAACGATACAGCACGCGCTTGACCGTGACCGGGTCGATGTCTAACACCGACCGTCGCCGCACATCTTTCGCCGTCAACACCGCCTGACACGACGGACACAACGGCTCGACTGATACGGCGCGCACGCCATCAACTTCTTGCGCCGCATGCGCTGTGCGTCCATGACCCGTGTGACCGGGCTTGGCGCCGCCGCGCTGCTGGTGATTGTCTTGTGTGGAATTGGCTTTGATGGGGAGTTGTGCGGAGGGCGTGGAGGAGCCAAAGAAACCTGCCTGGTCTTTCCTTTTCTGTTGCGACAGCTTGGCTCTCAGACGTTGGTTCTCTTCTGTGAGGCGGTCAATCTCGCGCTGCTTGTCGAGACATTGCTGGCAGGTGTTGACGCCGTAATGATGACTCTTCGCTAACTGATACATGTGACGCTGCTCCGCACATGGCTCAATACGCTCTTCGGGAGCCGGTTGTCAATACTCAACCCCCAGTAACTGACCGATTACTTCTCGCATGTAAAACCTCAGTTAGGCGCGGAATTTATGTTTCAATGGTTGACTTGATGCTCATACGGCTCAGACCATGCCAAACACAATTCCCCAACATCCTTCCAGCTCTCATCCCATAACTTTATCGCTGTTAACACGTTCGAAGTCCCAAATGTCCTATGCTTTCGACACAGGTTCAGGAGCTGAGGAGGTTTGAAGAGGCTTCAGAAGTTCATCGTTGACTTAACAACGACCGCCCAACTATACTGCCGATGGTGCGGGGGATTTTTAACCTTTTCCCTCTCCTGTAATGCCCCAAAGCAATGCCCCAGGCCTTCCTTAAATTCCAAAGTTTGTAATATATTCATACCTCTTCGTTCGAGGTTAACCGGGAGCAGTAAAAATGAAATTAATCATCATCGCCCTTACCGTTGCCATTTTGACCACCGCCGGCAGTGCGTTCGGACAAACCCCGCCCAGTCCACCGACGTTGAGAATCGTCACTGAGGACCCGAACCTACCTTCGCAGTTGTTTTACGGTACGACTAAGATCAAGCCGCTGCGCCTGCGACCGGGGACTAACATCGCCATCACTTGGGATGATAATGACGCCTGGCTGCTTCAGCACTACGTCGATTTTCTGAACCGTATGCCGGACCCGGGTGGCTTCGCCGGATGGATGGCTTTACTGAACCAGTGCCCGCCCGCTGAAATTCATAATCCGACCAGTTCGTTGACCTGTACGCGCATCGATGTCTCTTCGGCCTTCTTCCGCTCCGCGGAATTCCAACTCAAGGGCTATTACTTATTGCGCTTTTATCAGGTCGCGTTCGGGCGCTCGCCGAGCTACGCGGAGTTCGGCCCGGACATGCGGCTCGTCACCGGCCAGACGGATCAGGAGTTTATTGAAAGAAGGAACGCTTTCCCCGGTTTGTTTGTCGCACGCACCGAGTTTAAGAACAGATATGATGCTCTTTCAAACGCCGCTTACGTCAGCAAGCTGGCGGAGACGGCGGTCATCGCAATACCGAACAGCGCTCAGTTGGTTGCCGACCTCGACGCCGGGCGAAAGACACGGGCGCAGGTCTTGCGCGAAATCGTGGAGAGCACAGAAGTCGAGCGGAAGTTCTACAATTCCGCGTTCGTGACGATGCAGTACTTCGGTTATTTGCGACGCGACCCGGATATTGAGGGGTATAACGCCTGGGTGAATGTATTGAACCGGACGGGCGACTACCGCCACATGGTATGGGGCTTCGTCTATTCCCCTGAATACCGCGACAAGTTCTAACAACCGACGGTTCACTCCTGAAGACACGAAAGCGCGAAGGCCGGCCTCACACCGAGGGCCGGCCTTTTCAGTTTGCGCGCCACGGTAAGTAGGAAGGCAAAAGTAAAAAGGCAAAAGGCAAAACCAGTCATGACAAAGCTTTAGGTTTGATCTTTGTACCGAAATACTTTTGCTTAGGTAGTTAGCGTGCGCACCACAGTGGGCAAGAATCTTTACTATCACGCCCGCTTCAGTGCCTCGCGGTAAACATCCAGTGTCGCGCGCGCCGTCTTCTCCCAGGAAAACTCCGCGGCCCGCCGCCGCCCGGCAATCGACAGATGTCGTCGCGCGTCCGGGTCGTTCATGATCTCGATGATGGTTCGGGCGAGTCCGGGCACGTCTTTCGGGGCAAATAGGCGGGCAGCGTCCCCGACCGCTTCCATGATGCTCGGCGTCCGCGTCGTGATGACCGGCGCACCGCACGCCATCGCCTCCAACGGCGGCAACCCGAACCCTTCGTAAAGCGACGGGTAGACACAGACCCGGCACGCGGAATAGAGCGCACACAGGTCGTCTTCTGAAACGTAGCCGGTAAAGCGCACGCGCTCGCCGATGCCCATGTGTCTGATGAAAGAAAACAGTTCGTCCGTCAGCCATCCTTCTCTCCCGGCGATCACCAACTGCGGGCGGAGGGCAGTGGTGGCGCGCATCACTTCGTCGAAGGCACGCACCAGCGTCATCAAGTTTTTGCGCGGCTCGATAGTGCCGACGTAGAGCAGAAATTCTTCATCCACTCCGAGCCGCCGCCGCACCTCTGTGGTCTGCTCCAACGGCACCGGGCGAAAGACGCGGCGCGGCGCGAAAGGCGTGACCGCGATTTTTTCGGGCCGGATTTTCAAGTACTCACAGACTTCACGCTTGGCGCTTTCGGTGGCCGTCACCACCATCGTCGCGCGGCGCGCCATCACGGGCAGCCGTCGCCGCGCCCGTCGCACCAATGCCTCTTCGTGCGTATCGGGGTGCAGCATCAGCGACAGATCATGAATCGTGACGACTGTCCGACACCGGCCCCACACGGGGATTTCGTAATTTGTGCCGTGGAAAATGTCGAGCGGAGAAAGCAGCGTGTGCAGCGGGAGTCCGAGCGCCCACCAGCGCCGGCGCAGCGGCCCGCGCGGCATGTGTGTCAGGTGCAGATTGGCCGACAGTTCAGACTCGTTTCCGGGATTAATAAAATGCCGCTGTGGGAACGGAGAGATCAATCGGAACTGATCGGCGGGAGAGATTTCGGCGAGCGCGCGGGCCAACTCGAAAGTGTAATGACCGATGCCCGTCAACGGGGGAGCGAGCGGGAGCGCGTCAATTCCAACGAGCATCGGTTGTCAGAGTGTGGGCGCGGAGCAGTGACGGACGGCACCATCAATCAGATGAACAGCCGTGTGTCTGCCGAGGCGTCCATGAGCGGTGATAGTATTTTGTTTTCGATCCTCAGTTGATACGGATGCGAGCCGCCGTTTCAGCCGGACGACTGGACACGCCGCCGACCGTGACGATCACCGGCACATCACCCGCACCGGCAAGCGACGCCGGCAGACGCACCCTGATCTCATCGAACCCGGCGGTTAACGACGGGTCGATGCGGATGATCGCGTCGCCCGTCAAATCAGTTGTGCCGATGCGCACGGTGATGGCTGTGCGCAGCGTGCCGCGAACGCCCGTGAGCATAATCATTAACTCAGTCGCCACCGTCTCCGTCCCGGTGCCGTCAGCCGTCGGTCTCGTCGTGGTGATATTGAAAGGCTCCGCGCTCGGTGCCAACGGGTTCGTCACGTTGAGCACCGCGGCGCGCCCCGCGGGGCCGTTGGTCGACGTGAAGAGGTCTGGCTGCGCCGCGACGACTGTCACCGCGCTGCGGATGACCGCGCCCCGGTTGTTGATGATGACCGTGTACGTGCCGGCGGTCAGACCCGGCGGGATGACGAAGTTGATCTGACCGGGACTGACGAAGTAGAGACCGGCGGCGGCGTTCCGTAAGCCGTTTGCCGCCGTGCTGCTGAGCGCCACCGAGACGCCGTTTAATTCGATTGGGAGTGGCAGCCGGCGCTGGTCTTCCCGCGCGTTACCCTGCGCCACTTCGAGCGCCGAATCGGCGAGGCTGACGGTAGTCGCGCGGGCGATGGTGAGCGTGCCGGGGGCGAGTCCGTTGATGGCGTCGGCGGGCAGCGGCGTGGCAGTGGTCACAGGCCGGTCGCTGGCCCCGCTCGCATACGAGACCGGTCCCGCCGAAGGCGTCGGCGATGGCGCGGGCGTTTCACTCGTCACGCTCGGCAACAGCATATAGTAAGCCTCCGACGACCCGTCGCCGTTGCCGCCGCCGAACTCCCCGGCCGGAAAGCTGAACACGATTCGGCGCACCGTGTTGCTCGGAAAGGCTTGCAGCGTGGAGCGGGCGTTGGTGTTGGTCAATCGCGTGAACGAGTTGGGCGGCGCCGTCGTGGTCGGCACCGGCACGTTGAATAGTTGCACGAAGCGCGCCGGGTTCAGGCCCTCGGTCGCTGAAGTCGAAATCTGCCCATCGGCGCGAAAGTTGAGGCTTGAAGAAAAGACGATGCTGGTCGCGGACGGGTCGCCATCGCCGGCGAAGGCTGGGAAGCGCGGCGACAACACGTCGACGCCCTCCGGCGCGGGGCGTTCGGTGATGCGCGTGAAAGAGTTCGCGCCGATGTTGTAGACGTAGATCGCGTCGGACACACTGAGGTTGCCGCTGATCGAACCGTTCGGCTGAATGTCCGCCCGGCTCTCAAAGAGAATCAAATTCCCGTTGCGACTGAGGCGCGCGCCTGGACTCAGTTTGATGGTACTGTCGAAGTTCGCATCGACGGGCGAGCCGGGCGGCGTGCTGGTGACGCGCCTGACGCTCGCCAGTGTGGTCGCGCCCGTGTCGATGTCCGCGTAATAGACTTCACCGTTCCCCCTGGCGTTTGCCGGCTCCGCCGCGCCGGAATTGGCAATCTGTTCGTCGGCGCTGGAGATGAACGTCAGGCGCGCGCCATTACCGGAGAACGACGGGTTCGCGTTCCAGATCAGATTGACGACGCTGCCCGCCGGGTTCGCCGTACTCGTCAGTTGCAGAAAGGTGCGCGTCGCCGTGTTGTAGACAATGATTTCCGGATTGAGGTCAGGGTTCGCGCCACCCTTGACGGTCTGCGTGGCGTTGCCGAGGTCGTTGCGCGACGAGACGAATCCGATGAGCGAGCCGTTGTCGTTCAGCGTCGCGTAGCGGTTGTCGTCAACGACGGTCGGCGACAGCGTCGCGGTGCCGGGCTGCGGCTTGACGATGTTGGTCGTGAACGTGACGCGCGTCAGTGCGCCGGTTGACAGATCGACGAAGGCCGCCTCCGCGCCACTCGACAGATCAACCGCCGAGACGTCCGGTATGCGATAGAGAAACACTTCCTGGTTGCCGTCCGTCCGGAGCGCGTCCCTGTTGGCGGTGCCGTCAAAGCTCTTCGGGTTCGCCGCTGCGTTGCCGTCAACGTAGGCGTTTGAACTGAACACAATCCACTTCCCGTCGTTGCTGATGGATGGACGGTTGTTGCTGACCTCGACGGTGATATTGCTAAAGTCGTTTGGCCGCGCCGTATCGATGGGCGGTCTGGTCGGATCGTTCAGTGCCCGCATCGAGTTGGTGATCTGGAAAATGCGGCGCTGTACGTAATCGAAGAGGAAGATTTCGCGGTTGCCGTCGGTGTTACTGACCGCCCTTGTGGACTCGCCCGGTTTAAGTGTGGCGATGTCGCCGGTGGCTTCAATGACCACGAAGCGGCCGTCGCCGCTGATGCCGCCGACGTAGGCGTTGCGCGTGTTGGTCGGGACGTTGGTAATCTGCGCGACAAATGAATCGGGCGTCGCGCTGGGAGTTTGAGCGTGGGCCTTAAGGATGACTGCGCTAAGAAAAAGAGCGAGCGTCACGGCAGACACGCCCGCGCCGGACAGACGGACAGATGACTTCACAAAGAACCTCCGAATATGAAAACGGGTTAACCATTTAAGTCGCCCACCGCGAGACTGAAGGGGCGGCGGCGTGCGCGACAAATCGTCGCGCCGGGGAGTACAAAGAAGGCGCATTTTAAGCGTAAGCAACGCATGAGCGCAAGGCAGACGCCTTCAGCAAAGCGGCGATGCTAACAAGTCCACTAAGTTTTGTCAGAGGCTGTCTTAAAAGCCCCGCAGGGGCGAGATTCAATAGCTTGGGGCACCGCCCCAAGAAATAAGTCGATGTGATGTTCAAGCCCTGCAAGGGCGACATCGTCACTATGACGCCCTGTCAGGGCTTGATTTCAGTAAATTCTTTTCGGGCCGGCGCAAGAATTTCATCAAGTGCAGGATACAAAGCTTGCTTGTTGACTATGCTCTCAACGAAAGCCTTAATGTCTTGACCGCTTGCTGCGGCTTTCTGTTCTAAGCTCGACTTTATCCATTTTAGAAACAGGCGTCATAAACAAAAGACTGAGCGTCCTGACGATGAGCGAGACTTTTTCAACGTCGCATTTTTCACCGACATTAAAAATGTCTGCCGTTGCAAACAATAGACTTACGCCATTGCGATGTTGGCGCTCTAAAAATGGATAAAGTCGAGCTAAGATGTGCTCGACTTCTTCAGGAACCGTGATCGTTAATTCCATAACCGCTGTTGCTCCTTGACTGCCAGCACTTAATGACACGTCGTACTCACGGTTTCAGTGTAGCGCAAGGCACAATTCGCGAGCAATTTTTGAGTGCTGCCAACGATCCCGCACCTGGGTATTTAAGCCGACCGCGAATCAGGAAAGCGTTCGCCGCGCGGCATCAACCGGCGGCGAACGCTTTTACTGATACCGTTCGGAGACTGCTCTTCTCGATTCGCTAAAATCCAGGGACGGGGCCAAATCGCAGCTTGTACTCCGGCGAGTAAAGGAAGCCCCACACCATCTCGCGGTAGTTCCCCGTTCGATTAAGATAGTTCAGCCAGCCGTTGAAGCCGTCAAAGTCCGAGTCGCGTTTGAGATAGCCGAAGTACTGAAGCGAAACGAACGCCTCGTTATAGAACTTGTTGTTGACTTCGGCGCTCTCGACCACTTCGCTCAGCACCTGCGCCCGCGTCTTCCGTCCCGCGTTCAGATCGTCGATCAACTGGTTGCTCTGCGGCAGTACCACGCCCGCTGTCTGCACGAGCGTCGTCACGTAAGCCGCGTTCGTCAAGGCGTCATACCGATCCCTGAAGCGTTGCCGCGTCACCCACTCGCCGGGGAACGCCGCGCGGTTCGCCTCAAACTCCAGGTCCGTCGCGCCCGTCACGCGCCGCGCGTCGGCGAGGAACTCGGTGTACTGTGGCCGCACGCCGAACGAAACGACGTAGAAGCGATAGACGAAATAGCCTTTGAGCTGAAACTCAATGGAGCGGAAGAAGGCCGACGACACATCGATGCGCGTGCAGTCTTGCGCAGAGTTGCGGTTGTCGAGTTCCGAAGGCGGGCACTGGTTGAGTACCGCCATCCAACCGTTAAAGCCGCCTTGATCCGGCTCGCGCGACAGGAAGTCGAGGTACTGCTGGCGGACGAAAAACGGCAGCGTGTCCACCGGGTTGGCAACGCCTGTCACCGCATCGTTGTCAACGATCACGACGTTAGCCGTGCTCAACGTACCGAGGGTCACCCCGGTCGGGCCACTCAGGCTGATGCTGACGGTTTCGTTACCTTCGGCGTATCCGTCGTCGATGATGGGAACCGTAATAGTGGCGCTCGACTGCCCGGCGGCGAACCGCAGCGTGCCGACCGCAGATACAAAGTCGCATCGGTCGGAGGCCACGCCACTGATGATGCGACAGAGTACTACCCCGATATCCGGCGCCGTCGCGTAGTTCACTGTTGCCGCCCCCGAAACGTCGCCACCGCGCACGACCGTCAGCACGGCGCTGCTGGTCACGCCGCTCGCCTCGGAGACGGTATACACACCACCGCCGAATTGCACTGTGCCCGCTGCCACGGTGCTGCTCAGCGTCCAGTTAAGGACGATGCCACCGAAGTCGCCGTCATACCCGTCGACGGCGATGTTGTAAACCTCGCCCGCGGTGACGCTGATCGTCACGCGGCTGTCCACATCAGACTGTGAGATGTCGTCGTTCGCGCCGTTCTCCACAAGCGACAAGCCGCCGAAACCGCCTCCGCGGTAAACCGCCAGAATAGTGTCGAAGGAGCTTCCGGAGGTGTCAATGACGGCGGAGCCGGTCGCCGGAGCTTGCCAGCGATACCACACAGATGTGCCGCCCGGACTATCCGGATGAGTAGGCTCGCCGGCCTCTTTCGTGGCGCCGACGTTCGTCCCGGCGAGGGTGCCGGTTAGTCCGCTGAGGGGTGTCGCATTGGCAAAGTTGTCATTCGCCGGCGGCGGTGGTGGCGGCGGGATCGCCCCGACGATGTATCCGAAAGTGTCGAGCGCTTTACGGTCGTTGTCCGTGATTTGCAGCCGTCGCCCCGGTGAGATGGTGGGGTCCATGATGCCGATGTAGACTCGGCCGTTCAGCCGATCATCTTTCCAGTGGCTGGCCTGTTCGCCATCGCCGCCCGCGCCGTTGGCGTTACCGGTGGAGAGCGCCAGTTCGGGGCCGCCGTTGAAACAGATGTGCGGGTCGGTCGCCGAGGCTCCCGTTGTGAGGATGCGCGGCGCCGAGCCGAACGTGGCCAGCGACGCCGTGCCCGGACGGAACCGGAACATATCCCAGATGGTCGGGCGCAAGGCTGTCGTCGAACCGGTGTCACGGACGGCTGACCCGAATCCGAGCGCGTGTCCTATCTCATGCACCGCCACCGCGTCGAAGTCAATCAGCCCCGCGGTGATGTCGTCGTCTGGGTTAAAGTCAAACGAGGAAGCGGAATTAAAGGCGATGCTAATGTCCCGGTCGGCGGAACCGGGGTCGGCGTCCGGGGCGATGATACCGAGCGCGCGCGCAATGGGTGTGACGACACGTATCGAAGTCGCGGCCCCGACATCGGTTGGCAACGAGCCGTCGGGCAGCGCATTGTAGAATGCCAATTCCTCGGCGCCGGGTGACCGCGACCGCAGTTTGTCACGGACTTCGATGTACGAAGGGCTGAATGAAACGCTACTGGTGGAACCTAAGACGTTCGCCCCCCACAGCTCGCCGAACCGGTCGGGACCGTAGTCAACGTCGATCACTATTGTGATGTTCGATTTGATGAGCGCTTCCCAGGTGGCCGCCGCGCGAATGAAAGCGGCCTTCACTTCCGGGTACTGTCCGTCCAATCGCGCCGTCCCGCGCAGGACGATCTTGAGCCCCGGCGTCACGGCGGCGTTCGCCGCTGTTTGAGATTGATCTGTGTCGCCACGCGCCGCCATCTCCGAAACGTGGTTGAGCATGATTAGCTTTGAACCGACACCGGGCTTGTTGATGCGGTGCGTCTCTTCGACGGTCGCTTCTCTGCAAGCAACATCTCCCCGCGACTGGTAGATGATGAAGCCTTCCTGTTCCGTCTCCGGCATCGGCTTGCTGCGTGACGACGATGACGGCGGCGAGGCTAAAGGCTTTTGCGCCTGTACAAATGGGACGATGGCGGAATGCACAAGCATCACCAGCGCCAGATAGGTCATGAGATTGCCGATTTTTCTCATTAGGTTTTTCCAGGTACTAAGTCTGAGGATTTTTTCGCAGCGACGAATGGGGTGAGGCTACGCGTAGCCATTCGCACCCGGTCAAAGATTTTACGCGAGGCGGCGCGTTCGAATCGAACGGCGCGCTAATATACTTTCAGATGAAGTCAGTTGACGAAATCAGGCCAGTCACTTTCGCGCCACGACCGGAGCAGCGGGACCGTGAAGCGGTCGACTCTTGAACGCCGGCGGCTGTTACGGGGTAAATCAAAGTCGTGCCAGGGTGCCCGGCAACAACTGCACTTTGACTACTGTGTTAGAGGACGCCTTTAGTGATGCGCGTTCCCTACTTTGGTCAAGCTGACTCGCACGAAGGCGCTGTTCTGATGGTTGATTCTTCTTGAGGGATGTATCCGGGGCAACTTATCCCAGCGGGGAGTGAAGGGTTGATGCAAAGTTGCCGATACTGGCTTGCGGCGTTTAGTAACCGAGGTCGTGAATGACCGGTTGGGGGGCATCCATCGGGTCCCTATTCCCGCCGCGCATCAGTATAAGCTTTACGGCGACCCAGTTCAATCTATTTTTCTGAGGCTGGTCACGCCGCGGGCGTCAGCGGAAGTTCTGGCCGACCTGCTCGGTGCCGAACGTCCCGATGCCGTTCAGCCGAAAGCTGAAGAGCACGCGGTTCTCTTTCCGCAGTCCGACATCGAAGGTTGAGTTCTGGAGCGTCACCGCGCAGCAATCCCAGCCGTATCCGACCGTGGCGACCGAACTGACGAGCGACGAACTACGCCCGCCGGGTCGATTCTGAAAATCGAAGAAGAAGGAGAGGCCGCCGAACAATCCGCGCTCGCGGTTGCCGACGAAGACTGCCGGACTCCACTGCGAGCCTTGCCGCGTGCCCGGTTCGTTGCCGTTGATGTCGCTGAACCGGCGCAGGTCGGGGGCCAGCGTCACGGCGCGCGTGTAATAGAAAGTCTGAAACGCCTGGATGAGACGGCGGTTGACGCCGAAGCTGACGGCGAGGTCGCGCAGGCCGCCCGCCGTCCCCTGCGCGTCGAGGTTGGTGCGCACGTCGGCAAACAGGTTAACGCTGGGGCGGTAGCGCGCCTCAACATACAGCGGCGAAAAGCGACGCGGCACGCCACCGTAACCGAATCCGCTGAATGTGTTAATCGGATAGAACTGGTTGCGCCTTCCGGGAATCAGCGCGCCGCCGAACGTCGGGTCGAAAAAGTATTTCTGCCGCAGCGTCAACGACAGCGCCTCGTATGGCTGACTCGCCAGCGGGGTGCGGCGCGCCGGGCCGTTGCCGCTAACAGACGCTTGACCGGTCACGTTCTCAGTCGAGCGGCGCGTGAAGAAGCGGTTCGTCAGACCGTACTCAATTTCGTTGGTGTCGGCGATGGCGTCGACATAGTCGAAGCGGATGACGCGCTCAAAGTTCGAGATGCCGGTGATCTTACGATAGATCAAATACGGCTCGATGACGTGACGCACAAAGAACGAGCCGTCGCGGTGGCGGAAGTTGCGCGCGAGGGCCGGCGGTCGCACGTCGAGTTTGAATTCACCATAGCCGCGTGCCACGTCGCGCCCCATCACCAGCCGCGTCAACGGATCGACCGAGTTCGAGTAGTAAGTAGCCCGCAAGCCCGCGATGGCCGTCACCGTCCAGCCCTCGTAGTTAAACGGCACCGAGTAGGTCGGATGCACGTCGAGGCGCTGCACAATCGACGGCGTGATAAGTGGATTCAGGCCGCCCTCGCTCTGGAACGCCGCGAGGTCTTCGACCGTCTCCTTGCGGCTCATGCCTTCGACGCCGCCCTCGAACGAGAAGTAGAGCGGCAGACGCTCGAAGAACCGTAGCGCCGACGGGCGCTTGTCGAGCGTGACGCTCGGCAACTGCCGCGTCCGCACGCGCACGTTCGGGATCGACGTGACCTGCGTGCGCGCCAGGAAGTTAAAACTGTAGTCGCCGAAGTTTTTGTTGACGAAGACCTGCGAGCGTTCTTCCGGCGAGACGGCTTGCTGAATCGTATCGGAGAAGATTTGCCGGAACGCGAGGTTCGAGGTGATGTTGATGTCGGCGGCGGCGGTGAAGCCGTTCGGGAAGTAATGCACGCCGTCGATATAGAGACTTGACCCGCCCTGGTCGGGATTCTCAGGGCTTGCTTCGGCGCCGAGGATGCGGTCCTTGACGGTGAAAAAACCGGCGTTCAAAAACGACCGCGAGTTGGCGCGCGTCCGCAGATCGGCGCCGAAACCTAACCCCCGCTGGGTATAAACGTCGCCGCGAAACGTGATGTCAGCGGAGCGACCGAGTGTCTGGTAGTAAGCGTTCGATAGGCGAAAGCCCTTGCTTCCCGAACCGCTGAATGTCGGCGTCAGGAAGCCCGACGCGCGGTCGCGTTTCTTAATCGACACCGAGGCATAGGGCAGGTAAAAGACCGGTTGCCCCTTGATCTTGAAGGTCGGTGATTTAACGCGCGCCCGGTCGTTCAACTTAACTTCGACGCGCCCCGCCTTGAAGCTCCACTTCGGTACGTCTTCGTCGCACGCCGTGATCTCGCCATTTAAGATTACGATGCGGTCAGGGCCAACCTTCTCGACACGGTCGGCAGTGAAGTACAACACCGTGCCATCATCGGTTTGGTTGGTGAAGCCGGTCGAGTTAACGAAGGTGCCGGTCTTGGTCGCATAGTTCCACTCGGCGCGTGACCCGGTGATGCGCTGCAAATCGCCCTGGTCAAAGACGACGCTGCCTTCGGCGATGACCTTGTTGTCGGCCTCGTAGACCGTCACCTTGTCGGCCTGCAAACGAAAGATGCCGACGCGCGCATCGACATTCCCTTCATAGGTGATGACGCGCGCCTTCTCAGTGCCGCTCACCACCTGCGTGCCGGCGTTGACGCTGAGTTCTTCGGTTGAAGACGCGGCAGCGCCCGCTCCGGTCTGCGGGCGACGCGGGCGAATCGGCTGTTCCTGTTGCAGCGGGTTAACGTTCGGCGTGTCGGTGATCGGGTTGGTCACCTTGCGGTCGACCGGGTTGGTCTGCTGCGCGCGCGCGAGTGGCGGCACAAGCGCGCCGCCAAGCAGCAGGCAGACGAAGGCAAAGCAAAGAGCGCCCAGCAGCATCGGCGGCGCTCGGCGCTCGTTCCGCAAATCAGCGATAGTAGACAAGGGGTTGAGCTTTAAGACCTCCATCAGGACGAAACCTTGCGCTCGGCTCCGCCTTCACCGGTGAAAATTTATGACCGCGCCGCGCGGGGGTTCCTTAAGAGCGGCGATGCTAGCACGCGCCGTCGAAACGCGACAAGGCAACATTTAAAAAGGGATGAAGGATGAAGGATGAGGGATGAAGGAAATCGGGGAGGCGCTCTTAAACTCTTAATGCATCACCGATCAGCTATCACTTACCAATGTTCAGGTTATGATGGCTTCGATGACAGCGGAAGTCGGTGAGAGTCTGCGGTTGATGATCGTTGCGGGCGAGGCGTCGGGCGACGCGCACGCGGCGTCTTTGGTGCGCGCGCTGCGCGACAAATCTCCTGACACAAAGTTCGAGTTCTTCGGCTCGGCCGGGCGTGAGATGCGTGCGGCGGGTGTCGAATCGGTCGTCGCCGCGGACGAGTTATCGATCATGGGGCTGATTGAAATTGGGCGCGCGTTGCCGAAGTTCTGGCGCGCTTACACAGCTCTGAAGCGCGCCGCGTTCGAGCGACGGCCCGACGCCGCCATCCTCGTCGACTGGCCTGACTTCAACCTGCCGCTTGCGCGCGCTCTGCACCGGCGCGGCATCCGCGTAATCTATTACATCAGCCCGCAACTGTGGGCATGGCGTGCGCGCCGCGTTCGCCGCATCCGTCACGACGTTGATCTGCTGCTGGCGATCCTGCCTTTTGAACCGGCGTGGTACGACGCGCGCGGCGTCTCGCACGTCGAGTTCGTCG
Organism: Pyrinomonadaceae bacterium; assembly: GCA_013816505.1. GTDB lineage: Bacteria > Acidobacteriota > Blastocatellia > Pyrinomonadales > Pyrinomonadaceae > JACDEG01. The sequence goes on from JACDEG010000067.1 coordinate 14,098, forward strand.
GCCACCCGCTGACCGGCAGAGTCCGCCCACGTTACGGGCGCGTGGAGTTCTGCGCGCGTCACAACCTCGACCCGACGCGCCCCGTCATTGCGCTCTTGCCCGGCAGCCGGCGCAAAGAATTACACCGCATCCTGCCGCCGATGATCGACGCGGCGAAGGCCGTCGCGCGCACGCGACCTGACGCACAATTTGTTCTCGCGCTGGCTGCGACACGCTCGCCCGACGAGGCCGCCGCGCTGCTTGACGCTCAGACTTCCGACGGCGCGCCCCTCAACATACTCATCACGCAGCACGAAACGCTCGAAGCGCTCGCGGCGGCGGATGCGGCGGCAGTCGCGAGCGGCACCGCGACGCTCGAAGCGGCCCTCACCGCCACGCCGCTCGTCGTCGTCTATAAAGAGTCGGCTGTGAACTGGCACACGCTCGGACGATTGATCGAGGTCGAGCACTTTGGCCTCGTCAACCTGATCGCCGACCACCGGCTCGCCACCGAGTTGATGCAGAACGATTTCACCGGCGAGACGCTGGCACGTGAATTAATCCTGCTGCTTGACGCGGAACGCAACGCGGCGGTGCGTGCTCAGCTCCGCGAAGCGACCGCGCGACTCGGTGCCGGCGGCGCGTCGGAGCGTGCGGCGGAGGCGGTGCTGCGCGCGCTTCTGAAGTGGCGCGCATTGATATGAGATTGTGAAGCGTCGGTGTGAGTGTTGCGCTCGTGTTGTTTCTCGCAGGTTGAGTGCTGAGTGGGTTTAATTTTTAACACAGAGGCACAGAGGTGACACAGAGGACACAGAGAAAAAGAGTTGAGACCCGTGTGCTGTATTCTGTGTGCAGTATTCTTTCCTTCTGTGTCTCAGTGTGACACCGGGCGCGCTCTCCATTCGCACTCGTTCGTTACGACTTCTCTGCGAGGCGCGCATTCAGTTCCGCCACCTGCCGACGCAGTTCGTCAAGCGCTTCCTTCATCTGCGGCAGACGCCCAAAGTGCGCGTTAAGAATTTTGTATTCGTCGAGTGGGCGCACGGGCACGCCCCACATAACCGTGCCGGCGCGCACGATCTTGCCGGGCAGGATACCGGCCTTCGAGCCGACGACCGCCCCCTTCTGCACACGCGCGTGGTCGCCCATCCCGACCTGCCCGCCAATCACCGCGTCGTCCTCAATCACGGTGCTCCCCGAAATACCGGTCTGCGACGCAATCACGACGCGCTCTCCGATGGAGACGTTGTGCCCGACCTGTACCAGGTTGTCGATCTTCGTCCCGCGCCCGATGCGCGTTTCGCCGAGCGCGCCGCGGTCGACGCAGGTGTGCGCGCCGATCTCGACATCATCTTCGATCACGACGGTGCCGAGTTGCGGGAACTTGTGGTAGCCATCCTCTGCGCGCACGTAGCCGAAACCGTCCGCGCCGATGATGACGCCGGCGTGCAGAATCACCCGGTCGCCGAGTGTCACGTTGTCGTAAAGGACGACGTTCGGATGAATCACACAATCACGATTGATCTCCACGTCGTCGCCGACGAACGCGCCGGCGAGAATCTGCGTCCCGTCGCCAACACGCGCCCGCTCGCCGATCTGCACATTTGCGCCGACAAACACAGTCGCGCCCAACTCCGCGCTCGCGGCGACGTGCGCGGTCGCGTGGATTGAAGGCGCGCGGCGCTTCGGCGGGTGTAGTACTTCGGCGATTAACGCGAAGGCGAGTTTCGGTCGTGCCGCCTCGATCACGCACTTGCCTTCGACGCGCCCGCTGGCGGGGACGATCACGCACGCGGCCTGACTTGCTTGTGCTTTCTCCAACAACTTCGCGTCTTCGACGAACGCCATCGATTCTTCGTCCGCGCCCTCAATACTCGCGACCCTTTTCACCCGCACGCTCCCGTCGCCGACCACCTGCCCGCCAATCAGCGCCGACAGTTCGGCCACGGTCTTTCCCTCGTCGTGTGTGCTCATAAAAAGTTCCGGAGCGAATTTCAAATCAATTTTTCATTCCGTTGAGAGTGGACATCGGCCTTCCGGCGCGCGGGCTGATGACGGCTGTCAGGTGAACGTCCAAGCGGCAATTCGGGCGATGGTACATCAAAGCGGTGACACGTGAACAGTCGTCATCCAGAGCCATGTCAGGGGCGGCCCGGCACGGCTCGTAACCCGTCACTTGTCATTGCTTTAGCTTGCCATTAGCACGGCAATAACATTATCATGTCGCACTGACTCGTCCGGTTAATTGATGGCCTTACGCTCTCTTATCTTTCGATATGTCGACAGGCGGGCGCATGCGGTCTCGTAACATTTATAGTTTCATCACAGTTTACTAAGGAGAACGATTTTTGTTTAGCGATCAATTTCGCAGAGGCGAATCGGAAAAAGGTAAGTTCAGCGGGGTGAGAAGCTCGAAGCTTCTGGCGGGCCTTTCGGATACGGTGTGGAAAGCGTTTCAGACAATCAATCAGCGACTGCCCGAAGGCGAAGCGATTCGGCCCACGTGGGCGCCGGGGCCGCTCCTGAAATCTTACGAGCGTTCGGCGCCGCCGCTCGGCTTCCCGCGCGAGACAGACTCTCTGTGCCCGCGCTGCGTCAAGGAAGTGCGCGAAGCCGTCATCTCCGGCGAGACGCCGCTCGAAACCCTGATGCACACCCACCCCGGCGAGATTAAAGCGCAGATCATCGAAGAGGACGGCCAGGTGTTCATGAAGAAGACCTGCCCGAAGCACGGCGAGTTCAAGGATGTGATGGCGACCGACGCGCGCTTCCTCGAACGCATCGAGAAGCTTTTCTTCGGACGCGATTTCCGCTCCGCTGAAGACGCGAACGTCCACAAGCACGGCACATCAAACATCAAGTTCGGGCGCGGCGCGGTGCTCACAGTCGATTTAACTAACCGCTGCAACATGATGTGCAACCCGTGCTTCATGGATGCCAATCAGGTCGGCTATGTCCACGAACCGACGTTCGAAGACACGAAAGCGATTCTGGATCGCGCCATCTCCTTTAAGCCGCGCCGCCAGATCATCATTCTCTTTTCCGGCGGCGAGCCGACGCTTTCACCTTACTATCTTGAAGCGGTCGCGTATGCCAAGAAGATCGGCTTCTATCGAATCTTAGCGGCGACAAACGGCATCCGCTTCGCCGAGGACATCGAGTTTTGTAAGCAGGCGAAAGAAGCTGGACAGCACGGCGTCTATTTGCAATTTGATGGAGTCAGCGAAGAGAAGAATAAGCATCGCGGCGTCGGTAATTTGTTCGACGTGAAGCAACAGGCGATTGAAAATCTCGCCAGCGTCGGTATTAAAGTGACGCTCGTGACGACCATCGTCAACACGATCAACAATGATGCTATCGGCCAGATCGTCGAGTTCGCGGCGCAGAACATCGACAAAGTTCAGACCATTGCCTTTCAACCAGTCTCATTCACAGGCCGCGATGAGGATGTGCCCGACGAGGTTCGTGCGCGCCAGCGTTACACG
>JACDEG010000477.1 GCA_013816505.1 Pyrinomonadaceae bacterium
CGTCAATGAGTCGCCGCCCCTTCCGCTTGATTTGTGCGCTGTCAACTTAACCCATTGCTGCCAATTCATTCTGTCCTGCTAATCCTTTACTGGGCGCTGTTCGCCGAGGATCGAGCGTGCCGACTCAAGCCCCGGTCTCGTAATGTGGACTCGCGACGGGCTTTGATTCGGGTGACCCCTTCTGCCGCAGAAAGATCGACAGCACGACCATCATGCCGATAGAAAAGAATTCGCTCTGCCAGTTTTGCAACGACTCGAACCAAAAACGTGAGGTCGCCAGATACTGAATGAGCGAGACGGTTTGCCCGCCGTGCAGTGCCTGTTCTTCGTTGTACTCGCTAACGCCCCCGGCGGCGTGCAGCACAAACGAAGTCGCGAAGAGCAGCAGGAGGACGATGGTGAGCGAGTTCTGATACAGCTTCAGCACCCACCCGCCGCGGCGTACCGGCCACGGCGCGTCGGCGGGCAGACGCGACCTGTCCGGGATGACATCAGGCTCTTCGAGCCGGCCCGGCTCCTTTGACTCCGAAGAACCCTTCTGAAAAAGAAAGACGGTGAGCCACACATAGGCTCCCATCTGCAAAAACTCGCTCTCCCAGTTTTCAAATGTTGCCTCGACGAAATGCCCGGTCTTCAAATAATCGCCGACGCCGACGCCCGCTCGCCCGTGATCCTGTAGCTCTTGATTGTACTGATGATGGCCGGTGATGGTTTGGCCGATGAACGAGAAGAGAAACAACGCGAAGAGCGTGATCGAGAGGCCGTTCTCGTAGAATATTCGTTTCATCATCCCTCCCTTAGCAAATTGTCAGAAGTGGTCGCGTCACGTGGCGGCGGGGATGATAGAGCAGGTCTGCTGCGTCGAGCAAACTAAGTACCGTTAGCGGTCAACTATTGCAGCCCGCCAAGCATCTCAATGACGCTAACGTTGGTGGTCATAAAATGGTAACGTTCGCGGCGCGCGTCGGTCGGTAAATCAATAACCCTCGCGCGCGCTCGCTTTGACTGGGCAACATGATTCAAGCACTCTCTACCCAGCGTCAGCAGAAGGACTATAGTAATTATGAGAACGAAAAAACTTGCGACATTCTTAGCGGCTGTTCTGTTTTTCGTCGTCGCATCGTTCAACGCGGTTCAGGCGAATCCGGTGGCTTTGCGCGGTGACAATAAGGAGGACCGCATCGCCCGCGAGTCGCGCGTGACGGAGCCGGTCAACTTAGCAATTCTGGTGCAGGACGACCTTGTGTCGCGCGTCGGTAATGAATTAAAGGTGACGGGCGAATTCATTCGTGCGCTGCCCGCCGGTTCGCGCGTGATGGTCGGGTATCTGCGGGTTGGTGTGATGCAGGTGCGGCAGCCGTTCACGACCGATATGGAGCGCGCCGCGCGGTCTTTGCGCATCCCGGTCGGCAGCACCTCGGCGGCGCCTTTCAATCCTTATGTTGAAGTCGTCGATGCGCTGCGCCTCTTCGACACGGGCGGGCCGAACCGCAACGCGCTGCTTTTAATCTCGGATGGGTTGGACGTGTCGCGTGGCTTTGACTTCTCGTCAACCGTACACTCTATCGACCTCGACCGCGCGATCCGCGAGGCGCGCAAGCAGGGCGTTAAGGTTTACACGTTCTATGCGCCGACCGTCGGCCTGACGAGCCAGAATCGCCTCGCGGTGAGCTTCGGCCAGAGTGCACTTAATCGCTTGGCCGACGAAACGGGCGGCGAAGCGTTCTTTCAGGGAACGAGCTTCGTGACATTCGACTCTTACTTCAAACGGCTGGGCCGGTCGATCAACAAGCAGTCGGCGGCTGCCGAATAAAACACGCGGGCAGGGATTCAAACCCGTCGCGTCGATAGCACCGCCGCTTGTGTACCACTTATCTAAAGCGGCGGTCTCCTGACCCGAAACGCCGCCGGAGAGCGCAGGTTCTCCGGCGGCGTTTTGTTCTTTCGGGCGCGCCGCAAAATCTCTCCAGCGAAAGCTTTGGCGCACGCCGCCCGGCGATGGTAAAGTACGTTGCACGTCAGCGCGGCTTCAATCGCCGGGCGGCGAAAAATCAAATCACAACCGAATCGATCTAGAGCCATGAAAGGGAATAGAACGCGCGAGTATTGCCTGATCGTCGAAGGTACTTACCTGTCAGAGTCGGAAGCAGAACACGCCCTGCGCGACCCGTTCATCGAGGACTGGGTAGAGCAGACCGGGAATTTCCGCATTCACAACCTCGGTGAGATCGAACTGACACCGGGCGTCGTCCTCGGCTCACTCGGCGTCGTGATGCTGGACGATGAATTGTTCGAGGTCTCCAGTACCGACCCGGAGCGCCCGCTCACTGAACACAAGGCGCGCGGTGTCGCTGATGCGCTGCGACGGCAGGGTATGTTTGAAGAGGTCAGCGTCGAACTGCGCGACCCCGATGCAGACGCCAACGATAGCGGCACCGGTGATAAAAGCGCCGATGAAAAAGGGTGAAGGCGCCCGCCGGTTAACTCACAGTAATCGAATCAGGGCATGACGGACACCATCAATCAAATCGCATCGCTCGTCGGGGCGGTCATCATCCTCGCGACCTACGCGGCGCGGACATTCAAACTCATCCAGGCCAATGGCACTTCTGACCTGCTCCTAAATTTCGTCGGCGGCGTGGTGCTCTGCTGGGTCGCCGTCAGCACGCGACAGATCGGTTTTATCCTGCTCGAAGGCGCGTGGGCGCTGATTAGCCTTGTCGGTTTGCTGCGCTCGCGCCACACCGCTTAGAATTTTCACACGAGAGTAAAACAATTTCATTGATGCCGGCAGAGACTTTGCGAAGCTTCCTCGGTGACCGCGTGCGGGTGGTTGTGGGCGACATCACGCGCCAGCACGTCGATGCGCTGGTGAACGCAGCGAACTCGACGCTACTCGGCGGCGGCGGAGTCGATGGCGCGATTCACCGGGTCGGCGGGTCGGCAATTCTCGAAGAGTGTAGGGAACTGCGGCGCGTGCTCTTACCCGACGGGTTGCCGACGGGCGAAGCCGTCGTGACGACGGGCGGCCTACTTGCGGCGCGCTACGTGATTCATACGGTCGGCCCCATCTGGGGGCGGCATGCGGGAAGGGAAGCGGAGTTACTCGCCGCCTGCTACCGAAACTCTTTATCGCTCGCCGCCGAACGCCGACTCGCTTCGGTTGCCTTTCCGTCAATCTCGACGGGTGCCTACAGCTACCCACGCGTGGAAGCGGCCGCCGTGTCTTCGCGGGCGATCAAAGATTTTCTCGCCGATGACGAAACCGTTGGCGAGGTGCGGCTCGTCTTCTTCTCGCCCGGCGACGCGCAAGCCTTTTTGAAACATCATGACTTTGAGGGTTGATCGATGATGTGTCAGGTGTAAGCGGACAGTGAGGTCTTTCGGCTGTGTTACTCATCAAACATCACACGTCGCGCGTCATTTAGTATTCCAATGATCAAGACAATCGACGACATAGAGCAAACGGAAATGCAAACGACACGCGAGCTACCGGAAACCATTAACGCGCTCGAAACCCTTTCATGGAACTACTGGTGGAGTTGGGCAGCGGACGGGCCGGCGGTGTTCCGCGACCTCGACCCCGGTTTGTGGGAGACGTGCGAGCACAACCCGCGTCGACTGCTTTTAGAAATTGAAGACTTTCGCCTTATCAGAATGGCGACTGACCCCGTCTATATCTGGCGCGTCGAACGGCTCGCGAAAAGCTTCAGCGATTACATGAGCGAGGATGCATCGACGTGGGCGCGAAACGGCGCGAAAGAGATCACGCCCGCAAATCCGGTTGCCTACTTCTGCGCCGAGTTCGGCATTCATCAATCGCTGCCGCTCTACTCCGGCGGACTGGGCATGCTGGCTGGCGACCACTTAAAGTCGGCGAGCGATCTCGGTCTGCCGCTGATCGGTGTCGGGCTGCTTTACAATCACGGCTACTTTCGGCAGCGTCTGCGCCGCGACGGGTGGCAGGAAGAGTCTTACCAGCAGATCAACCCGCGCGAGTTGCCGATCCGGTTGGTCTACGAGGGCGGGGACGACAACAACCACCGCCAGACGCTGCCGCTGCGCGTCGGGGTGATGGTGCGCGGGCGCAACGTCAGTGCCCAGGTGTGGCGCGTCGAAGTCGGTCGCGTCCTACTCTACCTACTCGACACCAACATCGCTGAGAACCATCCGATTGACCGGATGATCACCGGCCACCTCTACGGCGGCGACCGCGAGACGCGCTGCGTACAGGAGATGGTGCTCGGCATCGGGGGCGTCCGCCTGTTGCGTCAACTCGGCATCGAGCCGCACGTCTTTCATCTCAACGAAGGCCACTCCGCGTTCCTCACGCTGGAGTTGGCGCGCGAACAGACCGTCGCGAAAAAACCGTTTGCCGCCGCCGCCGAGGACGTGCGCCGCCGCTGTGTCTTCACGACGCACACGCCCGTCTCCGCCGGGCACGACGAGTTCGTGACGCCGCTCGTCGAAATGTGTTTCGGCCAAGGATACTGGCAACAACTCGGACTCACGCGCGAAGAGTTCCTTGACCTGGGCCGCGTCACCGTCGGAAACGAGGAAGAGTTGTTTGGCCTGACGCCGCTCGCGCTGAGAATGTGCCGCGCAACGAACGGGGTGAGCCGTATTCACGGTCGAGTGTCGCGCGCGTTGTGGATGAAGATGTACCCCGGCCAGACCGCGAGCGAAATCCCGATCACGCACATCACCAACGGCGTGCATGCACCGACGTGGGTCGCGCCGCTGCTGCGCTCGATTTATGAAAAGTACGTCGGCCAAGACTGGGCCGACGCGGTGCATGACCCGGCGCGGTGGGCGAAGAGCATCGACGCGATTCCCGACGCGGAGTTGTGGCGCGCACGGTGTCTGCTGAAGCAGCGCTTGATTGCGTTCATCCGCCACCGTCTTTACCATTCGCGGCTGCAACAGGGT
>JACDEG010000478.1 GCA_013816505.1 Pyrinomonadaceae bacterium
GTTCAACTCCATGATCTGCCCGTCAACCACTGAGTCCGGTTGCAGCGCCTCGTAGCCGAGACTCGCCAGCGAGAGATTTCCCGGCTTCCCCTGCAACTCGATTGCCTTAACGGAGCTTGAGCCGATGTCTAAACCGACAAGATTTTTTTTGCCGATGCTTTTCCTGAACATAGATTAATGTTTCCCTGCGACCCGGAAATCTCTCCGCCGCCGGAGTTGCTTGAGACGGGCGCGAACGCGGCGCACTGTGAAGAGGAACACGGCTGAGGACAATTAGCGCGTGCTCCGAGCAGAGACGTGAATGGTAGGTACAAGAAGCGGGCGGAATGAACGCGGCTCTCAAAATTACTTCTGTATGGCACGCGGCAACCGTCTCCCCTTCGGCAACCCGGCTGAGTCAGGTCTCAATGTATTGCTCTGACTCCCTGTAGGTTTTGCGACCCCCGCTCACGCGAGGTGTGCCTTTATCGGTTGAGTCCGAATGGCGGCTGGGGTCTTTCGTCCTGCCTTATTGCCGCCGGCTGCGATTCTCTATCACTTGATTGGGTGACGCTTGAAATGGGTGACCATTAGTAAAGGCTTCTGAGCCGCTACCGATTAGCCGAGCAGACTATAAACTACTGGGAAATCGTTGTCAATCATAATTTGTCAATGTTTAAATGCAACGCCATTAACAACTTAACGACAGTATAGCCCTATACTATGAAACGGTTTTTGGAAACACACCAAGTGTGTTCCAGAATCATCCTTAGTAAGCGTCTTTTAGGACGCTAAGGATTCCAGTTTCGTGGTTCAAACCTACTGCGTTTCATGAAAAGGACTAACCCTCGGTTGCTCAGTTGTCTGCAATGAAGTTAGGATGATTTCAGTATGAGAATGATTTGGAAGGCTTCATTAATCACCCTACTGCTGATTGTGATAGGGGCCGGATGGCTATGGTGGAACCGCGTCCAATCGGTTGATATGTCGAGATATGTTCCGGCTGATTCAATCATCTACGCCGAAGCCAACAGCTTGCCCGAAATCATATCGGCCTTCGGTTCAACCGACGCGTGGCAATCTCTCGCTCCGCACGCAGGCATTGATGTTGATGTTGCGAAAGCGGTTTGGTTGAGCAGAATCGCCAAGTGGACTGGTATCGGCGCAGCTGAAGCGGTCGTGCTGTCGCGCGCTCAGATTGCGGTAACCGTGCTCGGCGTCGAGGCCTTTGAAGACTCCGCGTCAACACTCAAGGTCGCTCCCCGCATCGCGCTCGTCGCCGAAACTCACTGCGGGGAATCCCGCGCGCGTGCCGCCGCCGAAAAAATCGTCGGGGAGTTTGCCAGTCGCGCCTACACGTCTCCGCGTGTCGAGCGCAAAGACGTCGGCGGCACGTCTTTTATCTCGTGGATTGCGCCGCATGACGCGCGACGAAAAATCGTCGCGGCTGTGTCAGGAAGCGTCATAATTGTCGGTAACAACGACGCGGCCGTTGAGGCGTGCCTCGCTGTCGCCCGTGGTGAGCGTCCCGATTTAGGTGAGAACGTCGGACTACACCAGACGCGCAAGCAATTTACGCTACCGGACTCGCTCGCCTTCGGCTTCGTTCCGCAGGGCGGCGCTGCGAAGCTTTTGGAAGTCGCGGTCTTACCCTACGCCGGACAGATTTCTTCCAATCAAAATATCCAAAGCTTGGCCGCGAGCCTCGCGCCGCAACTCGGCAACAAACTCATCAGCATCGGGGCGTGGAGCGCTCGGCTGAGCGACGGAATGATTGAAGACCGATTTTATATCGGCCTGCCCGATGGCTTGGCCTCGCGCGTGCAGACGGCGTTTGCCCCGGCAGAGAAATATGACGGGAACGCCAGCCAACTGCTTCCCGCCGACACGTACCAAATAACCCAGTACAACTATCGTGACCCTGAAGGAGCGTGGCGCGGATTCCAAGCGGCGATTGCTTCTCAACTCGACCCGCTCAGCGCACCGTTCGTCGGAGTCGTTCTTGACGGAGCGATGAAGCCTTACGGGATTGAAACTCCGCGCGAGTTTCTGCGCTCCGTCGGGCCTGAAATTATAACCGCCCGTCTCGACGAATCTGGCAACAGCACAGTGCTGATCGTCACGGCACGCGACGCGCGAGCGTTGCGCGAGCAACTACGCAAAAGATTCGGAACCCTCGCGCGCACGACGAAGGTCGGCAAAGAAGAAATGATCATTTCCCCGAAGCCGGAGCGCGGCGCCGCCAGTTTCGTTTCCAACTTCCTTATCACGGGGAGCGAAGAAAGCGTTCGTCGGTGTTTGAAGGCTTACGATGCCGGGAACACTCTCGCCGCTAACGAACATTTTAAACGAGCCGCCGAGCATTTACCCGCCGACAGCCAATTCAATGTTGTGACCTACACTGACGACAGAGAATCCACACGCTTGTTTTTTTCACGCCTTGCCGGGCAGAACAGTACGGATGCGACGCTACCGAAAGCCAAACGCTTCGAGGAATTGCTGAAGGGTGATTCTTACACGATAACTGTAACCGAATTAGTAGATAACGGTTTCATGCGGCAAACGTACTCAAGCTTCGGACAGTTCAGTAAGCTGGTCGGAGAGCTTGCCCGTTAAGCCGGATGTGTCGCCGACTGACTGATTGAACTTATGGATTAATGGCGGGGTAATCGAAAGGGTGCGCAGAGAACACGGCACGCATGTTTATTTGCCCGAATAGTGTTTCGAGGTAAGCGCCGAAGCGGTGAAGCACCGGAGCAAGCTCAACCGCTCCACGCGCGGCGGCGACTTCCTCCAGAAATCGTTCGTAAGACTCCCAATCCTTATACATTAAATAACGCAAGCTTCCCTCACGGAAAGCAATCAGGCGTTCGACCAGCGGAGCGACGGGGCGCCGGTCGCGCTCCTTTTCAGCGCGCTGCACGTGTTGGAGCAGCACCCAAAGATCGCGTCGCAGCGTCAGGGACTGTTCAAGTTTAGTTTGAAAAGCCCGGAAAATCCGTGTCCCGTCAAGAGTGCTTTCAAACACCTGCGCGAGGCTGATTAAAGATTGCTGAAAGCAATCGCGTAATACGCCGTGCGCGTTTTCTACTTTGGCGTATATTGCGGGTGCCTGCTGTGCGCCGCTCAATCCGACAAGCTCGTGTTCAAAGGCTTTCCGCATCTCCATCGCGATTGCGTAAGCGCTGCCGTCGAGAGCGCTAACCGTGGCCTCTGGCAAGCCTTTGGCGCGAAGACATCGCGTCTCGAACAAATCCAGTAGATTGCGAGTGTCCTCGTGGACAAGGATGAAAATAGGAAGAGTCTGTTTCAGAGGCTGGTCGCGCTGCAAAAGGGATTTAATGAAGCGCAGGTGTTCGAGCAATTCTGTCAGGCCGAAAAAAACACTCAACAAGTCGGAACTGAGGGCTTCAGGTTCAACCTTTTCAGTAATCTCCCGTAGAACAGAAGGAAGTTTCGCTTTGTTCACGTCTCTCGCAGTGCGCGTGAGTTGAGAGGCGACATCCGACCGACTGATGTCCCTTTCGATAATCGCCCCCAGACTTGTCCACGTGCGGAAGCCAACGCGAGGCGTGTTCAGCAAAGCGGAGCAAATAACCTGTAAGTCACCAAATGTCTCGGTAAGCGGGCTGAACGTAAGGGAAGAGTCTCTGCCCTCCACACTGTCACTTTCATACTCCTCCGGTAAGTTCGCGGACACCTCGTCGTGGTCTCTCTCGTAGAAGGGCGCAACAGCCCATTGAGGTTGTGTTAGAGTGGCAATCAGTTTAGAACAGCGCAGCAGGATGGATTGGGTAGTGTGAGTTTCATTCGCGAAGTCCCGCTCTAAAATTCCCGCACGTTCGGATTCCGTAAACGGGTGGTAGCGAGGATTAAAGTAGCTTCCGAAAGCGCGGAGCCACATCGCAAGCTCTTCCGCAGGCGCCGCGACTTCTTCGAGAGTCGTGTCGGCCTCGTGCGTGGTACGCGACGGTTGGGCTGTTTCAGACGCCCTGCTTTGCGCGATAAGCTCAGCGAAATTTGTGCTTGCGTTCAAACCGGATGTCCTCTGATCTCGAGGCCGATTGTCCAAACAAGAAAGGCCCCGCGAGATTGTAAGCATGAACCACTTAAACAGGCAAAACAGAACGCTAAATTTTTACTTTGTGTTTGAAAGTTGCTTTCTTCCGTAGCTACAAAGTTTCTTTTGGCATGTCAAACATACCTGTCTTACTAATAGCAACCCACAATCAGGGGAAACTTCGAGAATTTAGTGCGCTTTTTAAGGAAGAAGAGATGCTGACACGAAGCCTCGCGGATTTTCCGTCAATCGGTATTGTGGAGGAGACCGGTTCGACTTTCGCGCAAAATGCTGAGATTAAAGCCCGCTTTTACGCGAAACAAACCGGTCTCAGAACGCTCGCTGACGATTCAGGGTTGGAGGTCGAGGCGCTTGGCGGCGCCCCGGGAATTTTCTCAGCACGCTATGCTGGCCCTACCGCTTCAGACGGCGAGCGGATCGCTCACCTCCTTCGTGAGCTTAAGCGCGCGGGCGACACACAGCGGCGTGCGCGCTTCGTCTGCGCGGTCGCCATAGCTTCGCCCGTCGCCGAAGTCACCGATATTTTTACAGGTCAATGCACCGGGAAAATCTCACACTCTTCGCGCGGACTGAACGGATTCGGCTATGATCCGGTATTCATCCCTGACGGCTATGAGCAAACCTTTGGTGAGTTGCCGAAAGAGATTAAATTGCGGATCAGCCATCGGTTTCGTGCCTTAAAGTCCGCTCGTAACTTTCTCATTGGTCTTTCTCTGGAATGACTTGACCCATGCTTTAAGCCATCGCTAGAATGGCAGATAGTTTCAAGCTTCTGATGTTGAAAGATTTCGGGGTGTAGCACAGCCTGGTAGTGCGCTCGGTTTGGGACCGAGAGGCCGGGGGTTCAAATCCCTCCACCC
>JACDEG010000479.1 GCA_013816505.1 Pyrinomonadaceae bacterium
TCGCCGATCTCATCGCGCTTTTTGTAAAACTCGCCGGGCTTTAAGTGATCGCGGACGAGTGCGACGACTTGCCCGCGCACGTCATAGCCGTCAAGCGTGTGAATCTTCAAACGGTCGAGGAAGCTTAACGTCGGCGCGACGCCCGCCTCTTCGTGGCCGCGTGAGCGGATGCGACCTTCGATAAATTCGGTCGTCGTCGCCGGCTTGCCTAAATCGTGGCACAACGCCGCGAGCATCACCGTCACCTGACGCGAATAATCGAGGTCATCAATTAACTCGCGTGCGCGGTCACAGACAAGGTAAGTGTGTACGTCGCAATCTCCCTCCGGGTGCCACGCTTTCTCCTGCCGCACGCCTTTCAGCGCGGCGATTTCGGGAAACAGTTGTGCGGTGGCGCCGAGTCGGTCAAGCCACTGCAAGCCGACGAATGGGCGGCGGGCATGCAGCAACAACTTTTCCATCTCGCCCCAGATGCGTTCGGGCGGAAGGTCCGTCAGGTCAATCGCGCGGCATAGTTCAATCGTCTCCGCTTCAATCTCGAACTCGAAGCGCGCCGCGAACTGCGCCGCACGCAGCACGCGCAGAGAATCCTCCGCGAACGTCTCGCGGGAGACGACGCGCAGGCATTTGTTTTCGAGATCGGTGCGCCCGCCGAACGGGTCGATGATTTCGCCGCTGAGCGGGTCTTCGAGCATCGCGTTGATCGTGAAGTCGCGCCGCCGCGTCGCTTCTTCGAACGACATCGACGGATCGCCCTCGATGATGAACGCGCGATGACCACGCCCCTGCCTGCGCTCGCGGCGCGGCAAGCTGACGTCGAGGTCGTGGCCGATTTTGTAGACCGTAAACGCTTCGCCGACGACGTTGACCGGGCCACACCGGTCGAGCAATTGACGCAGGCGCGCCGGGTCGAGTCCGTAAACTTCCACGTCCCAATCCTTCGCCGACCGATTCATCAGACGGTCGCGCACGCACCCACCAACCATCAACGCGCGCCCGCCGGCGTCGCGCACCGCACGAGCCAATGCGAGAATCTTTTTCGGGACGTGGTTGGATATCAGCTTCAAAATTCCGGCCTCGACTCTGCGCGTCTCAAATTTTAACGCGAGAGGCCGCAGAGAATTTGAATGCTTAACTCTGCGGCCTCTGAAGCGTTGAAGGTTGACGCCGGTTTCGTTTGAACTTGCGTTACTCTCTCAATCCTGATCGCGAATCATGGCTCGCGGCGCGTGTCTTTCTCTCCATCATCATCAATCGAGTCCATATCATCTTCGTCCTCATCCGTATCGTCATCATCATAGTCTTCATCAAGTTCTTCGTCATCGAATTCGTCGCCGACAAGAATCTGTATGCCGCGCGTCGAAGGTAGACAGCCGATGACCTGTGCCCGTTCGACGCGCGTCATCTCCGGCGACGAGTGCCACAGCTTCACCCAAAAACTGCGCGTCGCAGTGTGAACGACGAACGTCGAGCCGTCCATCATCACTGGCACCGGCTCGACCCATCCGCCTGCGCGCAGCGCGTCGAGCAGTTCCGGGACGAACGGCTTGTGCGCCTCGAACTGCGCGATCACCACCGACTCGTCAATCTCAGCGGGCGGCAATTCGACCGGCTCGTCCGATTCGAGCAGCAGGCGCGTCTCGGTGCTTTCGTTTCGTTTTTTTATGACCGCCATGATTTAAGAGTCTGGAGTCGAGAGTCTGAAGTCTCAAGCCGATTGACTCACGACTTTAGACTCCAGACTCCAGACTCCTTTGTAAGTGTTCCTGCAGGTCGGCGACCTTGACGCGCTCCTGCTCCCACGTGTTGCGGTCGCGCACGGTGACGGCTTCGTCTTCGAGCGACTGATGATCGACGGTGACACAGAACGGCGTTCCGATCTCGTCCTGCCGCGCGTAGAGTTTGCCGATGCCGCCGGTGTCGTCGTAGACGGCGCGCATCGAGGGCTGAAGCTGCCGCTTGATTCCACGCGCCATCTCTACTATCTCCGGCTTGTTCTTCGCGAGCGGCAGCACGGCGACTTTGATCGGCGCGAGTTCCGGGTGCAGTTTCAAGATCACGCGCGTCTCGCCTTTGTCGGTCGTCTTCTCCGTGTATGCATCCATTAGGAAGGCGAGGACTGAACGATTGACGCCCGCCGCCGGCTCGATGACGTACGGATAGAAACGCTCTTTAGTCGCTTCGTCAAAGTATGAAAGATCGTCGGTCGAGTCGGGGTTGACTCGCTTCCCTTCCGCGTCCTCCGGCTTCTTCGAATGAGCCTTGAGGTCGAAGTCGGTGCGGTTGGCGATGCCCATCAACTCGTCCCACTGTCGCTCGTCCTCTTCGCGTTCGGGGAAAAAGCGGTAGTGAATATCAACGGTGCGCTTCGCGTAGTGCGCCAGTTCCTCCTTCGGCTGCTCGTAGAGATGCAGGTTGTCGCGCGCGAGGCCAAGGCCGAGATACCAGTCGAGACAGTTGTCAATCCAGTATTGATGCGTCTCTTCATCCTCGCCGGGACGGACGAAATACTCCATCTCCATCTGCTCGAACTCGCGCGTGCGAAAGATAAAGTTGCCGGGCGTCACTTCGTTGCGGAACGACTTGCCGATCTGCGCGACGCCGAACGGCAGCTTGCGGCGCATCGTCGTCTGCACGTTCAGATAGTTAATAAAGATACCCTGCGCGGTTTCGGGGCGCAGGTAAGCAAGCGCTACGGGGTCGTCGTCCGCCGACGCAGCGCCGAGCGTCGTGCGAAACATCAGGTTGAACGGGCGCGGTTCCGTCAGGTCGGTCGAGCCGCAGTTCGGGCACTTTACTTGTCGCGCGCGGATTGCTTCTTCAACTGTCGCTGTTTCCGATTTGTAATCCAGCTTGTCGGCGCGCAGGCGCGTCTGGCATTCGCGGCAATCAACGAGCGGGTCGCTGAATGTCTCTTCGTGGCCCGAATACTTCCACACCAGACGGTTGAGAATGATGGACGAGTCGAGTCCTTCCATGTCGTCGCGTTCGTAGACCATCCAGCGCCACCACGCGCGCTTGACGTTGTTACACAGCTCAACACCGAGCGGGCCGTAATCCCACGCGCTCCCCAACCCGCCGTAAATCTCTGACGAAGGAAAGACGAAGCCGCGCCGTTTGGCGAGTGAGACGATGGTTTCGATGTTCGGCGCAGTCACGTGGTCAGCGAACCTCTCTGAAGGAGTCGATAAAGTGAGTGGAAATTTAAGCGTCTGTTCGTGATGATCGATTACTAATCCGCCGGCGATGTTATCAGCCACGTACGGGATTTGAAAAGAAGAAAGGAGCGCGACGGGCGCTCCTTTCTTCACCGATCTCGTTTGACGAGGTTCTTCCGGGTCGACTGCTACTTGCTGGCCGGCGTTTTAATGTTGATGTCGACGTTGGTTGACCTGCCGCCGAACATGCCGCCGCGGTAAGCGAAAAAAGCCAGCACGACGACGATCACGAAAATCACGAGCACCGCGACCACCCCGGTGCTGCCACCACCCTCTCCTTCGGCCATCTGTTTTGTCCTCCTCTAAAATCTTCGGCACGTGTCTCGCGCCTTGCAACTCGAACTCTGGTGTAATGCGAAAGAGGTTTACGCGCTTGAAGGGGCTTGCGCGGCATGGATTGTTAACATACCGCGACACATGCGTCAATCACCAACCCGAATCGACTAACTGGAGCATCCGGCATCCGCGCGCGGTATCATCGGCGACGTGGGCGCGTGCTCGGCCCCGTCGATGATGGCGCTTCGTTTCGCTGGACGGTCGGCGTCGGTGGCGGCGGTTGCGCTCCCGGCGGCAACAGCCACAATTCATAAGCGGCGCGTTCGCGGTATCCACCGTTGACGATTTGCACACGGCTCGCCTCAATGCCTCGCGTGTCGACCAGATAGTTGCGCGTGCGCTCGCCGAGCATCTCCGCCTGACCCGCGCGGCTGTGGCGACCGCCGTAGACGATCACGTAACCAATCGCGCCCGGATTGTTCTGCAACTCAATCGCCAGATTATCCAGACGCGCTTTGTCGTCATCGAACGCAACCGACGGGAATTCGTCAAAGCGCCGCGGTCCGGTTGGCAGGGGCGTCTGGACCAGTACGCTGGTCGAAGCCTGCGCTTCGCGGCGGCACGTGGCGTCGCCGGAGCCGTCATCGACCGTCAGCACGGCGGTCACACGCTGCCGTCCGAGTCCGGTTGAGTCGACGCTGATGCTCGGCGTGCCCGCGCCGCCGATGATTCGCGCCGACGAGGGACTGACCGACCACGTGTAGTTCAACTTCGAGGCGCCCTGGTAATCGACATCGGCGGAGAACGCCACGATGTCGCCGTCGTTGACCACTGCCGGAGCCGAGACGTTGACCGGATATGGACAAGGCGACAGCACGGGGCGCGGGATAGTTACGGTGCGTGGACGGTAGCTGAGTGCGATGCATTCGCGGCGGCCCGCCTGCACCACGAACTCGCGCACCCAACGGGCGCCGTTGGGAAACTGTATCTCGACCGTGTGGGTGCCCGGTTCAAGTTCGATCAGACGCACGGAAGCGGTCGTCTCGCCCGCAGGCCGGCCATCGATCAGAACCGGGTAGCCGCCCGGACTGGTCGAGATTTCAATCCGGCCATGACGCGCCTTGTCCTTACGTCGCGCGTGCGACTCAGGCGTGAGCGCGAAGCAGCCGAGAAGAACGAGTAGACCGAGGCAGGCGGCGCGGCGCGCAGCAATTCGCGCGAGGGGAATGTTCAACTTCACACTTAGCATGAGGCGACCTCCTGTGGTGTCTCAGCACCGGACTCATCAGCCTTGTTCAACCCGGCACGGCGGCGACGGCGAAAGATTGATCCGAGGGCGATGAGGCTTGAGCCGAGGAGCGTGAGCGTCGCGGGTTCGGGGACTGGTTGGATAATGGACGGCGGCAG
>JACDEG010000068.1 GCA_013816505.1 Pyrinomonadaceae bacterium
GATCAGGTCTTCATCCCATTGACCGTCGGCGGTGGCCTGAACTCGGTCGAAGACATCCGCGCCGTGGTGCGTGCGGGCGCGGACAAAGTCTCTCTGAACACGGCGGCAGTCGAGCGCCCCGAACTGGTTACCGCCGGAGCGGAGATGTTCGGCAGCCAGTGCATCGTCGTCGCCATCGACGCACGCCGCCGAAATCCCGCTGACGCCGGGCAGGGCTGGCAAGTCTTCACGCACGGCGGCCGGCGCCGCGTCGATTGGGACGCGGTCGATTGGGCGGTACGCGCCGAACGATTGGGCGCGGGCGAGATTCTTTTGACAAGCATGGACGCGGACGGGACACGCGACGGCTACGACGTGGCGCTGACCCGCGTCGTCGCTGACGCGGTGCGCATCCCGGTCATCGCGTCGGGCGGGGCAGGGAAGCTCGAACATTTTTACGAAGCGCTAACCGAAGGAGGCGCGAGCGCGGTGCTGGCGGCATCGCTCTTTCATTTCGGCCAGTACAAAATCGGTGAGGTTAAAAATTACCTGCGTGCGCGGGGAGTGGTGGTGCGATGAAGACAGCAATCGGCGAGGTCAGATTTGACGAGGCGGGGCTGGTCCCGGCGGTGGTGCAGGACGCTCGCACGCGCGAGGTGTTGACGCTCGCGTACATGAACGCGGAGAGCTTAAAGCGCACGCTCGAAGACGGCGAGACTTGGTTTTGGTCGCGTTCGCGTTCAGAGTTGTGGCACAAAGGCGCGACCTCCGGCAACACGCAGCGCGTCGTCGAAGTGCGGCTCGATTGTGACGGCGATGCGATAGTCGCGCTCGTCGAACCCGCTGGGCCGGCCTGTCACACCGGGGCACGTTCGTGCTTCCAATCCGAAACCGAAAACGAGTCGGATGACATCGCTGACGAAAGCGTCGCGACTGTCAAAGACGCTCATCAGAGCAGCGACGTGCGCGACCTCGGTTCCTTGCTGACCGAGTTATATCAATTAATCAAAATGCGGCGGCGGGAGATGCCGGACGGCTCGTACACGACTTACCTCTTCCGCGAAGGGCTGGACAAGATTCTCAAAAAAGTCGGTGAGGAGTCGGCGGAAATCATCATCGCCGCCAAGAACGAAAACGCCCACGCGCTCACGTCGGAAATCTCTGACCTGCTCTATCACGTCATGGTGTTGATGGTCGAACGCGGGATCAGCCTCGAACAAGTGGGCGTCGAGTTGGCGCGGCGTGGCGGAAAGGGATCAGAGTGATGATCGACGAACGGCGCGACCTGACGCGGCTTCTCGATTTCGCGGTCGAACTGGCGCGCGGTGCGGGCGACATCACGCTGCGTTATTTTCGCGAGGGTGTGAAGCCTGACCGCAAAGCCGACGGCTCGTTCGTGACCGTCGCCGACCGCGAGGCGGAGAGGTTCCTGCGCCAATCGCTGGAGGAAGCATTCCCCGACGACGCCATCCTCGGCGAAGAAGAGGGTGACCGCGCCGGCACGTCCGGGCGGCGCTGGATCATCGACCCGATTGACGGCACATATTCTTTCGTTCACGGCGTGCCGTTCTACGGTGTGCTCATCGGGCTGGAGGTCGAGGGCGAGCCGGCACTCGGCGTGGTCAACATTCCGGCGACGGGCGACATGGTCTACGCGGCGCGCGGCGCGGGATGTTTTTGGAACGGTGCACGCACGTCTGTTTCGCGAACGGCGACGCTTGAAGAATCGCTGCTGCTCGCGACCGACTTCGGCACGTGCGAGCGTTATGGATTCGGCGAAGCCGTCGCGGAGTTGGGACGACGGGCGGAGGCGCGCCGCACGTGGGGAGACTGTTACGGCCACATCCTGGTCGCCACCGGTCGCGCCGACATGATGCTCGACCCGGTGATGAACGTGTGGGACTGCGCGGCGCTGTTACCCGTGATTGAAGAGGCGGGCGGGACGTTCACCGACTGGAAGGGCGAGCGGACGATTCGCGGCGGCAACGCCATCTCGACCAACGGTATTCTCGGCGGCGAGGTGCTGCGCATTATCAAAGAATCTTCGCAGCGTTAAGTGCGGCGTCGCTCTTCAGCGTTTCAAAATCTTTTAAGCACATGAACAAAGGTTTCTTGGGTCGAAGTTCCTTATGCCCTTCCGGCAAGCCCAAATAAGCTAATTCTCAGACAACTTTATCAGGATGTGTTTATTGACCATGCTCTTGTGTGCGGGTCATATGTGGCACGCACGTTGGGGCAAGCGTCACTTTGTGTGTCTTTGTGCGCCACGGCTGAGGCTGACAGCGATTCTGTGTTTCTTTGACGCACAGTCATGTCTCAGCAAAAGCTTTAAAAGTTTATGGGTCTCACTTAAGTCTCGTCATTCGTTCACTTAGGTCAAATCCCTGGTGTTGGCATGGGTGTTGCTGAAGTCAACTTACAAAATTGCTTTTCATCAGAGAGGCAATATCCACAGGAAAAAGAACAAACAGGACGGCGGCGAGCAACTGTTAAGAAAAAGTTGGCATCGCCGCACTTATTCCATTCGGCGATGCTTGCGTTCCGCGCTTTTGATGCGTAATGTCACGACATTCATAGTGCAACCGCATTTGACCGGATGGTCGATCAGATTCACAGCTCCCCGCCACCGTCGCCCTCGGCAAGATTCAGACGCATCGTGGGACTTGGTCGAGAGACGCTCTACTCGCGACACCGCGTATTGCCGCCGGTGCCGAAAGTTTCGAGGCAGAAGTAATTGTGCCTTTTGTGATTCATACTGCTAACCAGATTCTTTAGTCGTTAACCAGATTCTTTAATCAAGGATAAGAAAATGAAACCCATCAAACATGTCGAGAGAGGCTTAACCGCCGCCGCCGGCGGGCTGTTCAATACGATTCAGCTCTTCAACCAGTTCAGACCCAATGAATCGTTCATCCCGAAGTGGTCGGACAAACCGCTTCTGAAATCATGGCAGAAGTCGAAGCCACCCCTCGGCTACCCACGCACCACTGACTCGCTCTGCCCGAAGTGCGTGATCGAAGCGCGCGAGAAAATCTTGAAGGCCGAGGTCATCGACCCGTCCATCCTGATTAACGAGAAGGTCGGCGAGATTAAAGCGCAGATCATCGAACGCAACGGCCAAATCTGGATGATTAAAGATTGTCCGACTCACGGCCACTTCGAAGACATCATGGCGATTGACTCGACGTTCCTGAAGCACATCGAAAGCATGTTTCCGGGCCGCGACATCCAGGCGCACAACGACGAGAAGCTACACAACCACGGTTCGAGCACGATCAAGTACGGCCGCGGCTCGGTGTTAACCATCGACCTGACGAACCGCTGCAACATGATGTGCGACCCGTGCTTCATGGACGCCAATCAGGTCGGCTTCGTCCACGAGTTGGGGTTCGATGAGATCAAAGACATTCTCGACAAAGCCATCTCGATCAAGCCGCGCCGCCAGATGTCGGTGCAGTTCTCCGGCGGCGAGCCGACCATCTCGCCGTACTTCCTTGACTCCATCCGCTATTCGCGCAAGGTCGGTTACAACTCGGTGCAGTGTGCGACCAACGGTATCGAGTTTGCCAAGAGCAAACAGTTCTGCCGCGAGTCCGCCGAGGCGGGCCTGCGTTACGCATACCTACAGTTCGACGGCATCGGCAACGACGCGAACTCGCATCGTCAGGTCGGCAATCTGTTCGACGTGAAATTGCGCGCGATTGATAACCTGCACGAAGCGGGCGTCGAGATCGTGCTGGTCACCACTCTCGTCAACAACATCAACAACGATCAGGTCGGCTCGGTCATCCGCTTCGCGCTCGAAAATCCGAAGAAGATCGCATTCATTTCGTTTCAACCCGTGTCATTCACCGGGCGCGACGAAGAGATTACGGACGAACGCCGGATGGCGCAGCGCTACACTCTGTCGCATCTTGCATTGGATGTGAAAGCCCAGGTCGGCATCACCGAGCCGACGCGCGATTGGTTCCCGCTCAGCTTGATGGGTGCGTTCGCCGATTTCGCGGACCTCTCGCACGGCCCTGACGCCGAGTGGGGACAGGTCTCCTGTGGATGTCACCCGAACTGCGGCGTCGGCACGGCGGTGATGATCGACAAAGAAACGAAAGAGATGCGCCCCGTGCCGGAGTTCCTGAATATCCCGGGACTCGTCAAGGACATGCAGAAGATTACGGATGCGGGCCGCAGCAAGTGGAAGTCGAACATGATGATGGGCCTCGCGCTGCTGAAGCATTACAACCCGTACAAATCGCCTTCGCAGTTCACGCTCTACGAGTTGTTCAAGAAGTTCGACAAATCGTTTGGTTTGACCGGCAAGTCCTACGGTCGCGTCGACGGCCAGCGCTCCAAAGAAGACATCGAGGCACGTCGCGCCGACCGCTGGAACTTCCTCTTCATCGCCGGCATGTGGTTCCAGGATCTGTTCAACTACGACTTCCGCCGCACAGAGATGTGCATCATCCCGTACGGCACACAGGAAGGTGAAATTTCCTTCTGCGCATACAACACAGGCATCGGCTGGCGTAACATCATCGAGCAGATGCACCAGAACGCGACCGTGGCGAAATGGTACAAAGAGTACGGTCGCCACGAGATTTTCGCGAAAGGTAAGAACGTCGATCTTGGCGACTTCCAGTTCGCCGGACGGCTGAACGAAACCGACCTCGCGCGCCCGAATCGGCCAGAGATGGCTGGGCCGAAGACGGCGGCTGAAGAGGCGGTGATGATGCGCAAGCTGTATCAGGATTTGGTGCTTAACAAAAAGCTGGACACCAAAGGCGGGGCTGACAAACCCGTGCAGATCAAGGGCCTGTCGCGAAACAAAGAAAAAGCAACTTCAGCGTCGGTCTAAGATTTTAGCTGATCCGCTCTGACACAAAAGCCCCGCGTAACGTCACGCACGTCGCGGGGCTTCTGTCATTAGAGAGATGAAGCGCCGGGAATCGGTTGGGCGCTGATGGGCGGATTTGGCAGTGGGTCAGTTTGAGAATTAGGGCCGCATCAATACTGGCTTAGAATTTCAAACTGACCCACTACTGCGGATTTCCATCGCTTGAATAATTCGGTGCTTTAGGGTGTAATGAACCCCGGTTTTTCCTATGACTCGTATCCTTCTAACCAACGACGACGGTATTCATTCGGACGGAATCATCAAGCTCGAAGAGGCGCTCAGAGAGGTCGGCGATGTCTACACGGTCGCCCCCGCGTCGGAGATGAGCGGGGCTTCTCACAGCCTGACGCTTTCGCGCCCGCTCCGCATCCGGCACATCGACGACCGCCACTGGTCAATCGACGGCACGCCCACCGACTGCGTGACGCTCGCCCTCAACAAGATTCTGACCGGCGAACACCGCCCGCATATCTGCGTCTCCGGCATCAACCACGGTGGCAACCTCGGCGACGACGCCAGTTATTCGGGGACGGTGGCGGGCGCGCTCGAAGCGACGATCCTCGGCGTCCCCGGACTGGCCTTCAGCCTCGTCGCGCGCGAGCATTTCGACTTCACAGAGGCGGCGCGCTTCGCGGTCGTGGCGGTGCAAAAGGCTATCGCGGAGGGCTTGCCGGAAGGGACGTTGCTCAACATCAACATCCCAGGCGGCGTGACCAAAGGGGTGCGCGTGACGCGGCAAGGTATTAAGAACGCGCGCCCGATCATCACCGAACACACCGACCCACGCGGCAAAGCCTATTACTGGATCGGCGAGGAGGTGCAACATTCCGAGGGCGAGGAAGGCACGGATTATCACGCCATCGATGAAGGGTTCATCTCCGTCACGCCGATGCGTAGCGACATGACCAATCACCGCGCGTTGTCGGCACTCGAAGGTTGGAACTCCCTCCACACCGAAGAGGTGTTGACTGGAATTTGAAAGCTGCCTTCGTGCGATGCGACCCTAGCCCGACCACGTTAATGATTGAGAGAAGAGTTTTTTTGAATTCCTCGACCACACACTTCCCCGCCGCGCAGATGTCCGGGTTCCGCATCCCACGTGAACGAATGGTTGAACGCCTGCGCGACCACTACGGCATCCGCGACGTCCGCGTCCTCGACGCGATGCGCGAAGTGCCGCGCCACTTGTTCGTGCCCGACGCGTTGCAGAGCCGCGCTTACGGCGATCACGCGCTGCCGATTGACGCCAACCAGACCATCTCGCAGCCGTACATCGTTGCGCGGATGACGGAACTGCTCGAACTGAACGACCGGAGCCGCGTGCTGGAGATCGGCGCCGGGTCGGGTTACCAGACGGCCATTTTGGCGCGCGTCGCCGCGCAAGTCTACGCCATCGAGCGCATCGGTGACCTGGCACGCGAGGCGCAGGCGCGCATCCGCCGGCTGAACATCCACAACGCCACTGTGAAATGTTTCGACGGGACGCTCGGGTGGAGCGCCCACGCGCCGTACGACGGCATACTGGTGGCGGCGGGCGGCCCGGAAGTGCCCGAACCGCTGAAGGCGCAGTTGAAGATCGGGGGCAAACTGGTGCTGCCGGTCGGCGCGGTGCGTGAAGCGCAACGCCTGGTGCGCGTCGTCAGAACCGAGCAGGGTTTCGAGCACGAAGACCACGGGGCGTGCGCCTTCGTCCCGCTCATTGGTCGCTACGGCTGGCCCAACGAACAGTAGCGCAACAGTCCGTCAGCCCCGCACCCGTCGAACTCCGAACTGCAAACCTTTGGTCATCTCTCAATGGAAATTTTCTACGAACTCTTTCATCAACTCAAGCAGTACCTTGATCCGAGTACGATTGCGAAGGCAGGGTATCTGGTACTGTTCCTTGTCGTCTTCGCTGAGACCGGATTGGCGATGGGGTTTTTCCTGCCGGGTGATTCGTTGCTCGTCGTGGCCGGGATTTTCGCGGCACGCGGTGATCTAAACGTCTTCGTGTTGCTCGGCCTTTTGTTCGTCGCGGCGGTGGTCGGCGACGCGGTCGGGTACTTTTCGGGCGCGAAGCTCGGCCCACGCCTTTTCACTCGACAAAAGTCTCTGCTGTTCCGCCCCAGTCACTTACAGAAGGCGCATGCGTTTTATGAGAAGTATGGCGGCAAGACAATCATCATCGCGCGTTTCGTGCCTATCGTGCGGACGTTCGCGCCGATTGTGGCCGGCGCGGCGCAGATGCCTTACCGTCAGTTTGTCGTCTTCAACGTGGTGGGTGGTTTGTTGTGGGTCTTCAGCATGATTCTCGGTGGCTACTTCCTCGGCAGCGTGCTACAGACGAGGTTCGGGATCAACCTCGACGAGCACATCGAGTGGGTGGTAATCATCGTCGTCGCGTTGTCGCTGGTGCCGATGTTGGTCGAGTTCATCAAAGCGCGGCGCGAAAAAAAATCGCGCGCCGCGCGCGCTGGCGATGTGTCTGTTTGACATGTGCCGGTCATGCACCTAGAATGCCTGCGTGGTTTGATTAGTCGGGGCGTGGCTCAGCCTGGTAGAGCGCACGGTTCGGGACCGTGAGGTCGGAGGTTCGAATCCTCTCGCCCCGACCATTTATATCAAACACAAACCCACCTCCTTCAAAAATCCTCTCGAATTCACTTCACATCACTTAAGAAATCATTTTAATCTCTTTGTTTGTTTCCCTATGCTCCGCGGCCTATGGTGTCTGTCAACTGGCGCGCACATCGTGCCGTCGATTCATTAATCGAAAACGATTCGCATGACCGCGCTTGATGAATGAAGGAGCAGGCGGTTGAGGGATAAAGATTACTCGATTCCCGATTTACAAACTGCGTCGTGTGCGCGA
Source organism: Pyrinomonadaceae bacterium (assembly GCA_013816505.1). Classification (GTDB taxonomy): domain Bacteria; phylum Acidobacteriota; class Blastocatellia; order Pyrinomonadales; family Pyrinomonadaceae; genus JACDEG01. The sequence continues at coordinate 7,722 of JACDEG010000068.1, forward strand.
GAGGATTCGTGCGCTATCGCAGTGATGGTCAAAACGCCGCGCGCGGGTGCGGTCAAGACGCGCCTCGTGCCGCCGCTGACGCACGACGAGGCCGCCGCGTTGAGCGCGTGCTTTCTGCGCGACACGGCCGCGAACGTCGCCGGCGTGAAGCTTGACGAATGTGGTGTGCGGGGCATCGCGGTCTACACGCCCATCGGCGCCGAGTCAGAGTTCCATAAATTACTTCCAGATAACTTCGTGATGATTGCGCAGCGCGGTGAATCTCTCACCGAACGTCTCGGCTATGCGACCGAAGATTTATTGGCCGCCGGCTACGAATCACTCTGTTTGATTGGCGCGGACAGCCCGACGCTGCCCTCCGCCGTGCTGGCGCAAGCGATGAACGCTCTGGCCCGCCCCGGTGATCGTGTCGTGCTAGGCCCGAGCGACGACGGTGGTTATTACTTAATCGGGCTGAAGCGCGTGCATTGGCGCATGTTCGAAGACATCGAGTGGAGCACTCCGAACGTCTTCCGCCAGACAGTCGAGCGCGCCGCTGAAATCAAATTGGAAGTCGTGACTTTACCCGTGTGGTATGACGTGGACGATGCGTCGACGCTTGTTCAACTCTGCGACGAAATATTTCCGCCAGCGAGAAGTCGCGTTGGAGGTGGTGATGTGGTCGAACGCTCAGCGCCGCGCAACTTAGTCGGGTATGACGCGCCGCACACGCGCCGCTTCCTTGCGGAAGTCTTCGGAACAGAAGGTCGTCAGCGCCTTCGGCAGCACGCTGACATCGAAGCGAAGCTACCGCGTCGAAGATAATCATCCTTGCAGGTTTTGTGATCGTCATGTTCGCATCGAACGTGTCATGTTAGAGCGTTGAACTCTTAAGCGATTTAGCAAAAGCTTATCGGTATCAAAGATAAATGAAAGCACGTTTGTCTTTGGCTGTACTGCTTATCACCGTTCGACACGGCAAACGACGCCTCAGAGAAATTGAACATTTCTTTGTACGATTATGTACAGATTTGACCGGAGCAGATATATATACTTCCGCATTCAAAAGTGAGAAGAAAAATTCAGGTGCGTTCGACTTAAGTCGGAAGATGGGCGGTAGAAAGCTCTCTTCAGCTTGAGTTAAATGTGACGTCGGACGATGTTCATTTGTTACCGAAGTGGAAACTTAAGGATGTATTGGTTGACTATGTCGGCGCTTTTTATAGCTTCATGGTTTTGAACAAAGCTTTAGCGTTATGCCGATGATTTTGTTGAGCCGAAGAAGTCAAAGCTGGGTTTGTATTTCTGCATACTCGCCTTTCATTTTGCAACATAACGTCATGTGATTCGCAACAACGATGTAACAGTATCTGGTGTATTTTGGTGGGCCTGAAAAATCATCGATGACATGTTGTGTGGCGACACTACAGCATCCTCGTCAGAAAATTTATTTATGCACTAAAACTTTCTCTGACGTACATCGGCAATATCAAATGAACGTTCGGCCTCGCACGCCAAAGCAGTCCTTCCCCCTCCGAGCCGCCGACCATAAGTGACGTGTCGTTGCGCGTGTAGAAGTAGTTCCCTCAAATATTGGGCGCTGGTAGAGGCTTAACCGAATCTCGACGCCGCGCCGAGGCGCCATATAAGGTTCGATATACACATCTCTCGGTGCCGATGTTTGACTGGGCACCCACCCACGATGCTCGTCACAACTGGCCCTGATGAATCAGGTTCGAGGAATTGAGTAAGATGTGTGACTGACGGGCGGCGAAGTTACTTTATAAGATACGGGAGTTACAAAGAAATGAAGAGCGATAACGGGAAGAGCACTCGAACCTACGCGCGGAACACTATAGCGCCAGGCGATACAAAGAGTAATCAGCACTATCAAGGTGCGGAAAGCAAACCAGTGACGGCGAGGAATCAGATCGCGATGGCGAACACGCAGTTAGTAGATTTCGAGTTGTTCAACGCGCATGTTGAGGGCCATGACGCCGATCTCGTCTGCCTCTCGCATCTGCGATGGGATTTTGTTTTTCAAAGGCCGCAGCACTTGCTCACCCGTTGCGCGCGTCAGCGCCGCGTCTTCTTCGTCGAAGAACCGCTTTTTGATAACGGCCCGGCGCGCCTCGATCTCAGCCGACGCGACGATGGCGTGCGGGTGGTGGTTCCGTGGCTGCCAGAAACCTCGTTTGCCGATGGCACGGTGGAGGCACACATGCGGCGATTGATCGACCGCCTGTACACTGAACAGCAGATCAATCAGCATATCCTCTGGTACTACACGCCGATGGCGATTGAGTGGACGCGCCACTTGAACCCGCTTGCCGTCGTTTATGATTGCATGGATGAACTGTCAGCGTTTCGGGACGCGCCGCGAGCGCTCTGTGAGCGCGAGGCGGAGTTGTTCGAACAGGCGGACCTTGTCTTCACTGGCGGCCAGAGTCTCTATGAAGCCAAGCGCGAACGGCACCCGAATGTGTACGCCTTTCCGAGCAGCATCGACCGCGCGCATTTCGCACAAGCCCGGCATGCTACGGCCGACCCGGCGGATCAATCCAACATCCCGCACCCGCGGATGGGCTTCTTCGGCGTGATCGACGAGCGGCTCGATACAGAGTTGTTGAGAGGCATTGCTGAAGCGCGACCGGATTGGCAGTTGGTGATGATCGGGCCGGTGGTGAAAATCGACCCGGCGGATTTGCCGCGCCTGCCGAACATTCACTATCTCGGTGGCAAGTCGTACACGGAACTGCCTTCGTACATCGCTGGGTGGGATGTCACCGCGCTCTTGTTTGCGCGCAACGATTCGACGCGCTTCATCAGCCCGACGAAGACCCCGGAATATCTCGCGGCGGGCAAGCCCGTCGTCTCTACTTCGATCCGCGATGTCGTCAGACCCTACGGTGAGTTAGGGCTGGTACGCATCGCCGACGCGGTTGATGAATTCGTTATCGCGGCGGCTGAAGTCGGGATGGACGAGCGTGTTGACGACGGTGCTTGGCTTGAACGGGTCGACTCCTTTCTCGCCGAAATTTCCTGGGATCAGACGTGGGCGCGGATGTGGGAGTTGATTGAAAGCGTTGCGGCTCGTCGTGTCCCAGCGGCCAAGGTCGGCGCGGCGGCAACTTCTGTCAGGCCGCAACCTGCCACGCGCTCGGCCACCGTGACGGGCGTTTAAGCAACCGGCGACTAAGCTGTTCGAACGAAATGAGGGAGGAAGTAGGTGTTTGATTATCTTGTCGTCGGCGCGGGATTCGCCGGGAGTGTGATTGCGGAGCGTCTGGCTTCGCAGTCAGGCAAAAAGGTTTTAATCGTTGACCGCCGTACACACATCGGTGGCAACGCATACGACCATCACAACGATGCGGGTCTGTTGATCCACCGCTATGGCCCACACATCTTTCACACCAACTCGCGCGAGGTCTTCGAGTATCTTTCGCTGTTCACCGAATGGCGCCAGTACCAGCATCGCGTGTTGGCGAGCGTCGACGGGCAGCTTCTGCCGATTCCGATCAACCTCGACACGATCAACAAGATGTACGGGCTGAGCCTAACGTCATTTCAGCTTGAAGACTTTTTCAGTTCGGTGGCTGAGAAGCGCGAGCGGATTCGCACGTCCGAGGATGTCGTCGTCAGCAAAGTTGGTCACGAGTTATACGAAAAGTTTTTCCGCGGTTACACGCGCAAGCAGTGGGGGCTGGATCCGTCGGAGCTTGATGCTTCGGTGACTGCGCGTGTGCCGACGCGCACCAATCGCGACGACCGCTACTTCACCGACATGTACCAGGCGATGCCGCTCTACGGCTTCACGCGGATGTTCGAGCGGATGCTCGATCACCCGAACATCAAAATCATGCTCAATACCGACTATCGCGACATTGAGCGAATTATCCCGTACCGCGAGATGATTTACACCGGGCCGGTCGATGAGTACTTCGATCTTCGCTTCGGCAAATTGCCATACCGCTCAATTGAGTTCGAACACGAAACGCTTGACAAGCCGGTTCATCAGAAGGCACCGGTCGTCAACTACCCGAATGATTACCTCTACACGCGGGTCACGGAGTTCAAGTACCTGACCGGGCAAGAGCATCCGAAGACATCCATCGTCTATGAGTTTCCGTGCGCTGAGGGCGATCCATACTACCCGGTGCCGCGCCCGGAGAATGCGGAGTTGTATCAGAAGTACAAAGCTCTGGCCGACCAGACGCTGAACGTGCATTTCGTCGGGCGTTTGGCGACCTACAAGTATTACAACATGGATCAAGTAGTGGCGCAGGCGCTGTCGGTCTATGGAAAGATCAGCGGCGCGAAGAAATCAGGACAATCGTGACACGAGTCCGGGCGCAAACGTTCGGGCAGTCTCAAATTGATTTCAAAGGGAGCGTCGGGTTATTCGGACAGTGGCGAATTAACTGGTGTGTGATTGAGGTCGCCGCGTCCGCTTGAATCAGCACGAACCCCCTGTGATGAGAGGCGAGAGCATATAAGTGTTCAATAGTTTCTTTCTCGGTGGCTTTGAATCGACCACTGGTTACAATTGCCATCGGCAGTGGATCGATCAGGTCGCGGCCACGCAGCACGACCGTTTCGTTGACGAAGACTACCGTGCGCTGTGTGAAGTTGGTATTCGTGCCGCGCGTGAGGCCGTACGCTGGCCGCTGGTTGACCGGCGCGGACGGTACGACTTCACTTCCGTCCGTCCGTTCATTGAAGCCGGGCGCCGCCACGGGGTGGAGATCATCTTCGACCTTTTCCACTTCGGCTTTCCCGAAGACATCGACATTTTCTCGGACGGCTTCGCCGAGCGTTTCGCCGACTACTGTTACGCGGCGGCCAACTTCGTCGCGGCACGAACCGACGGGCCGTGTTACTTCACCCCGATCAACGAGCCATCATATTTCGCGTGGGCAGCCGGGGAAGCGGGACTGTTCGCGCCGCACGCAGTTGGGCGCGGTCCTGAATTGAAAGTTAGTCTGATGCGCGCCGCGATTCAGGGAATCAATGCCATCTGGGACGCTTGTCCGTCAGCGCGCATCATTAACGTCGATCCGCTGTGTCGCGTCGTGGCACCGTTCGGGCACGAAGATTTAACGCGGGACGTGCATTACTTCAATGCCTGCTCGGTCTTCGAGGGCTGGGATATGCTCTGCGGCAGACTACTGCCGGAGTTGGGCGGCAGTCCGCGCCATCTCGATGTTGTCGGCATTAACTATTATTGGACTAATCAATGGGAATTAGGCGGCGACGGGACGCCGCTCGGGGCAGGGGATCATCGCCGGGCATCGCTTCGTCATTTAATTCAGGAAGTCTGGCATCGTTACGGCACCGAGATACTGTTGACGGAGACAGGGCACGTCGAAGAAGCGCGCCCGCATTGGCTGCGGGAAATGGCCGGCGAGGTCGAAGCAGTGCTCGACGCGGGCGTGCCGTTGCGCGGAGTCTGTCTGTATCCGATTCTCGGAATGCCGGAGTGGCACGCGCCGGACGTATGGGCGCGGATGGGGCTGTGGGATTTGCTGCCGGGCCGTGACGAGTTAAAGCGCGTCATGCATTACCCCACGCTGGAAGCCCTCCTCGAAGCACAGCACCGCCTTGAGCAGAAAGGGGCCAGCTACCTCGCCGCTTCGATGGCCGAAGATTACCTCGAATATCAAACCTGATCGATCGAAATCAACGAAGGCGTACCCCTGACCTTTTCGTGACCTGTTCTGTCCGCCGCGGCACGTCAGTTGATTGACAATACTCGTCATCAAAAACTACGAGCCGTTTTCGGACACGCGCGAAATCGTTTGTCGGGACGGTATCCAATCAAAACATTTTAAGGAGACGGCACCATGGCATCACGTGAAAACGCACTAACTTTGACGGATGGACAAAACACAACGACGACTAGAGCCAGCGATCAAAGCTCACGCAACGTCGGCGAGACGGAGCGTTGGATTTCGGGAATCGGTGGTGGAGCGTTGGCGGTCTATGGCCTGACGCGTGGTTCGCTCGGCGGCGTTGGGTTAGCTTTGATCGGCGCGAGCTTGATTTATCGCGGTGCGACGGCACACTGTAATGTTTACGAAGCGATGGGTGTCAGCACCGCCGAAGGTGAAGGATTGCGGCGCAAGCGCGGCGTCAGCGTGTCCGCCGAGAGCGGTATCAAAGTCGAGAAGAGCGTCACCATCAACTCCGCCCCGGCGGAACTCTATAAATTTTGGCGTAACTTCGAAAACCTGCCACGCTTCATGGATCATCTCGAATCCGTCCAGGTCTCAGGCGAAAAGCGTTCACACTGGGTCGCCAAAGCGCCGCTCGGCACGACTGTCGAGTGGGACGCCGAGATCATCAACGAGAAAGAGAACGAGATGATTGCGTGGCGTTCTTTAGAAGGCGCTGATGTCGATAACGCCGGCTCGGTACATTTCGAGAAAGCTCCGAGTGGGCGCGGGACAGTTGTTAAGGTGTCACTTAAGTATGATCCGCCAGCGGGTGTCATCGGCGCGGCGGTCGCCAAGTTTTTTGGGGAAGAGCCGAGCCAGCAGATTCAGGAAGACCTGCGACATTTCAAACAGTTGATGGAAGCCGGCGAGATTCCGACCACCGAAGGACAGTCTTCGGGCCGCGCCGCGAAGTCCGGTAAATAATAGACCTCTTGCAAAAGCAAAAAATCCGTTTGTTTAGAGGCGGGCTCCGCCCGCCTTTGCCCGTTACATTTAACCAAGCACTGGCGGGCGGAGCCCGCCTCTAAACATGGCAATTGATTTTTGCAAGAGGTCTAATGAAGAGGAGCGAATTGAATGACAGAGCAGAGCAAAAGTGACAGTAAGGCAAAAGATCGAAGTGACGATGCCGAGATTAACGGTGCGACTCAATCCGGCGACCCGAGAACGACGCCTGGTTCCGCCGAAGGCGACGAGGAGACGGTTGATGAATCACTCCGTCAAAAAGAAGGAAAACAATAAGCCTTGCGCGGCGATTTAGCGCAGGCCGAGCATCAGCAGCACCGAGCGGTCAGACACGTCGCCGCGGCGCGTGGCCCATTCCCGGTAAGCAGCTAACTCGTCGTCGGCGACCGGGCGATTGCCGAGTCGCGCGGCGGGCGTCTTCTCAAGCGCGTGTTCGGTGAGCGCGAGGTGGGCGCGACGCACGCCCAACGCCGTACCCGACGCGAGCGCCGCTTCGGCGGCCTCGACCTCCGGGTAGAAGTCTTCGTAGATCAACACGTGCCAGACCACCGCCGCGCCGCGCCGCTCACTCGCCAGCACGCGGATTAATCCGAACCCACTCTCAAGTTGGAACACCAGGTCGTCGCCCGGCGAAAATGACAGCGCCATAAATTCAATGCCCAAATGCTGCTCGCCGTCGTCGTTACGCGGCGGAAGTGCCGGCTGCTTCTTAAATATCAACGCCGAAGCTCAATCATCATAAAAGAAACGGGCGGCCTTCGAATGGGCCGCCCGTGTGGTAGTGGTCTCGGGACGCATATCGCTCCTGTTATGCGTCCGCCTGCATTTCTGTGAGGCAAAGCGCATCCTGAACGGCGGTCCGTTTCAACAGGTTGTTATATGGTGCCCTTTGATCGTGAAAGGACATATCCTGTCACCCACCGTCATGGGTCGGCAACCCCGCCCGTCCGCCAGTATGCCATCGCAAACAAAGCAGCTAACAACAGATCAATCGCTGCAAAGACGAGCATCGCACCCGCCACTCGATTCTGCAGATAAAGCAGCGGGACCGCTAGCCCGAATCCGATCTTCTCCACCACTGCCGGGATCATCATCGCTCGGTAACGGACGACATCTCTGGACAAGATGAGGAAGAGCACCTGCCACGCGAGCGCTACGCCGAGGAACCCGTAATAATACTCCGGGTGTGTAATCGGAGGCGGGAAGTCGCGCCCGTTCTTCGCCTCCATGAAGTATTGCGGCAAAAGTCCGATGATGCCGTAGATGCCTGCTACAAGGAAAACAAGTCGTGCGAAATTCATGTGCTGCCAAATTTGACATGACTTAACGGTGCTGGAGCATTGATACCAAAAGATCTTCCTGACGCAGCCTGACCAGCAGCCATATACCAAGTAACTGAGCGAAAGTAGCAGGTGTCAGGGTTGAGTAAAAGCCATCGAACAGATTTCCAGTTTTAAGCTGAGAGCTGAAAACCGAAAACTCAAAACTGTTCGATGGCTTTCCGCTTAAGTGGCCGCCGGAATCGTCAATTCCTGCCCGACTTGAATATTGTCGGGGTCTTCGATCTTGTCGCGGTTGGCGTAATAGATTTCCATGTGTTTGCCCGCGTCGCCGTAGAAACGCTGGCTGATTTTAGAGAGAGTGTCACCCGCCTGAACGGTATAGGACTGGTCGCTTTGGTTGGCATCGTCGGCCATCAGTTTTGCCCTCCTCGGAAGAAAGTTAAGAGTTGAATTGTCGACTTATGTGCCGGACTTTATCACTTGATCCGGTCGAAGTAAAACGGCCTCTCGGAGTCGCCACGTGATGGAAATAGTGACCATCGAGCGATGGTATTTCCTGTCGGAAAAAGCTCCACACTGTGAGTCGACGAACCGCTTGACGCGAGCTTTTCAGTTGCCTTCATTTAGACCGGAGGCACGGCTTCGAGCTTGCCCTTGTGGGTTCTCCGCGCGGCGCGCCACGTCGCCGCCCCGTCTTTAACCAGGCTGTAAATCGTGCGCCGATTCTGGAAGATAACTTTCATCCACGCCCGCTTGCCCATCTGCGGAAAATAGATGCCGCGAAAGAAAAGGCGCGCAACGAAATGACTGATGCGAACATCAATCGGCGCTCCGTTGATCGCGTCGACCGCGTGTGCGTTCCGCTCCGGGCTGTACGACGCAGACCATGCGTGATTGACCTCGACGCGCGCTTCGGGGATCGTCATCTTCAATGGCGTGTGGGCCATCTCGAACGGGGCAAAGTCCATCCAGTGTTTGGGACGCGCCAGCCGACCGGCCTTCGCCAGGCGGTCATACAGCGGCGTCGCGGGGAACGGCGTGAGTTGGCCGAAGACGGGCAGCCCCGGCGGCCAACTGCGAATCTGGTGGAGCGTGCGCTCCGCCACCCCCGGCGTGTCGTTGTCCATCCCGAAGATGAACGAGGTAATCGCGTAGACATTACGCTGAGCCAGACGGTCGAGCACCGCGCCGTACTCACCCGGCTTACTGAATCCCTTGTTGACGGCGGCCATGTTAACAGGATCAATTGACTCCATCCCGATGAAGACCCACTTGCCGCCGGACGCCGCGATCAAGTCGACCAGTTCTTCGTCGCGCAGCAGGTTGGCGCTGATCTGTGCGACCCACGGCAACTGCGCGTCCGCGGCGATGATGTCGCGCAGCAGAGACTTGGTGCGCTTGATATTGATGGCAAGGTTGTCGTCGATGAAGAAGACTGCGATCTGCCCGCGCTCGCGGCGCGCCCGCGCTTTAAGGCGTAACAGTTCGTCGACCACGCTTTCGTTAGTGCGGAAGCGGATCGAGTCGCCGAAGAAACCCGTGACGGTACAGAACTCGCACCCGTAAGGGCAACCGCGGCCCGTCTCTATCGGGACGACATGAAACGCCCCCCAGCCGGCCCCCAGCCGCCCCAGCAACGGGCGGATGAATCCGGGGACAAGACTGAACTGATCGAGATCGAGCGTCTCCCACGGGATGGTCGGGTAGTGTTGCAGACCCGGCTTACGAGGGCTGCCCTTCGCGTCCGCCTCCGGCTGATAAATCTCTTTCAATTGGCCGCGCGCCGCGTCCTC
>JACDEG010000069.1 GCA_013816505.1 Pyrinomonadaceae bacterium
AACATCCTCGGTCACGACCGAGCCGGCGGCGGTCATCGAACGCGCACCGACGCGCACCGGGGCGACGAGCATCGTGTCGGAACCGATCTTCACGTCGTCTTCGATGATGGTCGAATGTTTGTTGACGCCGTCGTAGTTGCAGGTGATTGTACCGGCCCCGATATTGGTGCGCGACCCGATTGTTGCGTCACCGAGGTAGGAAAGGTGCATCGCCTTCGCCTTCTGACCGAGTCGGGATTTCTTCACCTCGACGAAGTTGCCGATTGTCACTTGCTCGTCCAGGCGGGCATTCACCCGCAGGTGGGCGAACGGCCCGACTGTGCAGCGGTCGGCGATGTCGGAATCGACGATCACGCAATAGTCCCTGATCTCGACACCGTTGCCGATCCGCGAATTGGTGATGCGCGTGCCGGGGCGCACTTCACAGCCTTCGCCGATGACCGTCCGGCCCTCGATGTGTACGCCGGGGTAAATGACCGTGTCGCGCCCGATCTGCGCTTCGGGGCTGACGTAGGTGCTGTGCGGGTCGATGAAGGTCACGCCGCTGTTGAGCATCAGCACGCGCAGAGTGCGGAAGCGCAGCAGGCGCTCGAACTCAGCGAGTTCGACGCGCGTGTTGATCCCGGAGACTTCGCGCGCGTCGCTGTGCAGGTAGACGCTGACATCTTCGCCATCGGCGCGGAGGATGCCGGGCACGTCCGTCAGGTAGTACTCGCCCTGTGAGTTGACGGGTTGCACGCGCGCCAGGGCGGGGAACAGTGAGCGCGTTTCGAAGCAGTAGACGCCGGCGTTGATCTCGGTGACTTGTCGCTCTTCGGACGTCGCGTCCTTCTGCTCGACAATGCGCTCGAAGCGGCCCTCGGCGTCGCGGATGATGCGTCCGTACCCGGACGGGTCGTCGAGGCGAACCGTCAACACCGTGCACGCCGCGCCGCGCCCCCGATGAGTGCGGTGCTGCTGTACCAGGGCGGCGAGGGTTTCGGGTTGGATCAGGGGCACGTCGCCAGAGAGCACCAGCAGCGTCGAATTAGCGTCTGCCAGCGCGTCGCGCGCCGCCATCACCGCGTCGCCTGTCCCATGCTGCTCGGACTGTGTGACAAAAACCGCCCCGCTCTCGCCGACTTCAACTCGCACCGCCTGCCGTACGTCTTCCGCTTGGTGGCCGACAACGACGTAAATCGGGCGCGCGGTCTTCATCAACGAGATGGCTGTGCGGCAGACATGCGCGATCAGCGGGCGGCCGCTCAACTGGTGAAGAGCTTTGGCCGTCCCAGAGCGCATCCGCGTGCCAAGACCGGCGGCGAGGATCAGCACGTCGAGCGGGGCGGTACTCACCGTTGCAACTGTTTGAGGGTGCCGTTCCATAAAATCAAAAATGCTGCGCAACGACTGCCGGGTGGGCGCCCGCCGCTTGTTCGTAGCAGGCCGTAATCACCCGCGCCAGTTTCTCCGGGCTGTGGCGCACTTTCTCGCCTTCGTCGAGCAGGTCGGCCCGCCGCACCTGTGCCTCCGCGCCGAAAGCTTTCTCGATTTGGTGATCGGTGACGCCGATCTGATGCGCGCCTTCGGCGGCATAGCGCGCGGTCTGTTCGTCGCTAATCAGGCGGTCATTGACGACGATGTAATCAAAGACGATCTCTGGTGCATACTGCTTTACCGTCGCTATGTGCTGGCGCGCCGTGTAGCCGTCGGTCTCCCCCGGCTGCGTCATCAGGTTGCCAATGTAAATCTTCACGGCCCGCGACTCTCCGATGCATTCGGCGACGCGCGCCACCAACAGGTTCGGCAGCAGGCTGGTGTAGAGCGAGCCGGGGCCGACGGTGATGATGTCGGCGGTGCGAATCGCGGCGAGCGCTTCGGGCAGCGGCAGACAATGCTCAGGTTCGAGGCGCAGACGGCGGATCGGCTTGCCCGCGGCGGTGATGCGCGTCTCGCCGAACACTTCCGTGCCGTCCTCCAGTTCGGCGACGAGTCGGACGTCATTGATGGTGGCCGGGTAGATGCGGCCTTTGCTTGCTAAGACTTCTGAGGAGAGCCGCACGGCCTCGACAAAATCGCCGGTCACTTCGGTGAGCGCCGCGAGAAACAAGTTCCCGAAGCTGTGCCCGCCGAGGTGTCCGTTGCCGCGAAAACGGTAACGGAAGAGGCGCGACAAAAGCGTTGAGTCCTCGGAAAGCGCGACCATGCAGTTGCGGATGTCGCCGGGCGGAAGGATTTGCAGTTCATCGCGTAGCCGGCCCGAACTGCCGCCATCATCCGAAACTGTGACAATCGCGGAGAGTGATTCGAGCCATAAGCCGCCTTGATCGTGAGTGCCGACCAGTCGTTTGAGTCCCGCTAGAACGGTCGAAAGCCCCGTGCCGCCACCGATAGCAACCAGCTTGGTGCCGTGTCTCGTGTCAGTCGGCAAAATTATCCACCCCTTCCGTGCAAATCAAGCTAAGCGCTGATTCGGCGGCCAAATGATACTCAAAAGAGACGGGGTTTGAAAGCGGTGGGTCGAAACTTTGAGTCTAGTGGGGAGCGGACAAGGAAGTTTTGACCTGTCCTTTAAGTCCGTGAAGCAAAAATTAGCCGCTCGTAATCCGGCTCGTTACGCAATGGCGCGAGGTCCGGGTCATGCTGCGCGCGCACGCGCAAGGCCCGTTTGATGTTGAGCGCACGCTCCAATGATTTAAGCGCTAAATCTATTGAACCTAAACGCGCGCGCGTGGCGGCGAGCGCATAGTGGACATCCGCCGCTTCGGCGTCGCGTTTGAGCGCGCGCTCAAACATTTCCTGCGCGGCCACATAGTCCCCGCGGTTAAGCTCAATCACGCCGCGGTCGTAAAGAGCTTCGGCGTCGCGTGGCGGCGCACCTTGCGTCTGTAGGCGGGACTCGGCGATAGCAAGGTAAGTGCGTGCGCGGGCTGTTACCTCAGACGCACCGCCAGGTTGTTCAATCAGGGCACGGAATAGCATCCGCGCTTCCGAGAAGCGTCCGCGCGTAAACTCTTTGTGCGCCCGCTCGAAAGCGCGCATCGCCGCAGCTTCGTCGCGAGTCGGCGAGCGCGGCGCACCAGGTGGCGTGCTTGTGGCCTTCGATTGGGTGGGCAATGGCGTCGCAGGCTGGGTTTTGCTTGTTGGCGCGCCCTTTTTCGCTGGGGCCGTTTTGACAGGCTGCTTGGCGATCTGACGAGTAACGGAAGCCTTTGCTTTGCTTGGTGATACGGAACGTGAACGGGTGTTAGAAGTTTTAACCGGCGGTTTCGCTTTTGACGATTTGGCTGAACGAGTGGATTTGGGCGCGGAGGCGGATGACGCGCCCGCAGGCGATTTTGACGGAGTCGCCTTTCGTGCGGGTGCTTTTTCACCCTTCGAGCGCTTAACCATCTGTTTCGGATGGGCGGAGGACGCCACTACCTTACGGCTCTTTGCCGCTGATTTTGTGGAAACGGTAAGTGATGAAGGGCGTGGAGAAGGTCTTTTCACACCCTTAACGACCGGGTCGCTCATGCGGTGCACTCAGTTTTCATAGATAGTCCCGTTTTTCCTGCAGGGACCGCAAAATCCGGGCGCAGCTTAGCACACGGTTTCCCACAAATCAACGTGTTTGTTGAAGTTGCGTCTGCGCAACGGAGGTTGGCAAAATAACAGCAAGGGCAAACATAGAAAAACAGTTGGTATCAGGAAAGTCGGTGTGCTAATGTGTCGGTGTAGTTGCGATGCATCGCTATCGCATTCGGCTTTGGGTAAAACGTACGGTGGACGACAGCGACCCTCCGCCATGTCTCTGACTTCATCTCACCATCCCTCTCGATTGTTATAAAAACCCTTCAATAGTGTTCCTTTCAAGAAAGCGCCTGTACCGATGACAGACACCTCAATCATAATGCACGAAGAGCAGTTTGAGCAGATCAAAGCTGCCATCGCAAAACTGCGTCAAGATGCCTCTGCGAAAGTTGTTTTTCTGATCGACAAGAACGGCCAGCAGATTGCCATACAAGGTGACATCGGCGACCTTGATACCACCAGTCTGGCATCGCTCGCGGCTGGAAACGTTGCGGCGACGGGCGGAATGGCACGTCTGATTGGTGAGAAAGAATTCCCCACGCTTTCGCACGAAGGAGAGCATGAGAGCATCCACATCAGCATCATCGGGCGTGCGCTGATGGTCGTGGTGTTTGACGAGCGTTCCAGCCTCGGGTTGGTTAAACTTCGTGTTAAGCAGGCGTCGCGCGAAATGGTCCTTATCTTTGAAGAAGTAGCGCGCCGGTCGCAGGACAGGAAGTCTCAGGAAAACGCGCTGTTCGCGGAAATCACTGATGAGGATATTGACAGCCTTTTCAATTAAAAAACCATTTTGGAGGGGACGCCCCAAGGCGTTGGCATCCTGTCATCCTTGATCGCCACCGTAGAAACGCTCCGCTCGCCTTTAGATACCTGCACAGCCCCCGGCATAATTGTTATGACCTTTATTAATTACGCATCACGCGAAATCAACTGCAAGATTGTGTATTACGGTCCCGGTTTGTGCGGGAAGACGACCAATTTGCAGTACATCTACGATTCGACTGCGCCGGCGGCGAAAGGTAAGTTAATCAGCCTGGCGACGGAGACTGACCGGACGCTCTTTTTCGACTTTATGCCGCTCGAACTCGGGACGGTACGTGGTTTCAAAACGCGCTTCCATCTCTACACGGTTCCCGGTCAGGTTTTTTACGACGCCTCGCGTAAGCTTATCCTGAAGGGGGTTGACGGGATGGTGTTCGTCGCCGATTCGCAGGAAGAGCGCATGGACGCTAACATCGAATCGCTTTACAACCTGGAAGAGAATCTTCAGGAGAATGGCTACGACCTGCAAAAAATCCCTTACGTCCTGCAACTCAACAAACGCGACTTGCCAAACATCCTGTCCGTTGAAGAACTGACCGCCGAACTCAGGCGCAAAGACGAACCCGTTCACGAGGCCGTTGCAGCGAAAGGCCCCGGCGTCTTCGACACGCTTAAGTCTGTTGCCAAGCAGGTCCTGACAGAGCTTCGTAAAAGCTAAAAACTTTTCACCGCTCGGACACTTAAAGCCTTCCGCCATCGTGCCGTCGGTTGTCACCGCCCGGTAGGAGATTGATTCGGGCGAGGTCAGCAGGTACTCGAAGGTTTCGCGGCTGTACGCCTCGCCATACTTCCGCGAATCCAAATGTTTCTTAGCGGGAGATAGCAAAATAACCTTCTCTACTGCGCACCACCGGACGGGGCGTGTCAGAAGGTAAACGGACACTTATCTTGAGGCGGTGCCAGGAACCGTTGCGCGAGAAGTTTGATGGACGATAGGCGATTGAGTATTGATGCCGTAAGTCCACCGCAATGCGATCAAACGCTTCATTCATCTCACTTGTGTCTTCCGGATAATAAGCTTTGCCACCCGAAACGGAAGCTAATCCATCGAACACTTGTTGCGTCAAAAGAGACGGCATACTGACATCCTGGCTGATACCGATAGCGTAGATGGTGACGTTTGATTCAGCCAGCAAGTGGCGCAACTCTTTGTAAGAGTAGCGAGAGTTATTGTCTTCACCATCCGAAATCAAAATAATCGCCTTCCTCGCATGTCTCCCGCGTGAAGCCTTCTCAACAGCCAGATAGCAGGCATCATACAATGATGTATATCCCTTCGGTTGCACTCCCGCGAGGCTCTGCACAAGAGTCTCTGCATCCTTTGTGTGATCCACCAGCAGGCGGACGTTGGAGCTAAAGCCGACGAGAAAAAACTCATCCTGCTCGTGACTGTTTTCGAGCACGCGGGAGACTGCTTCTCTGGCGCGTCTGAGCTTTTCTTCAGTCATCGAAGCCGAATGATCGAAAACTATACCGATGCTGGCCGGGGCATCCGCGTCGCTAAAGAAAGCGATTTCCTGCGATACCTTGTTGTCTATCACACTGAATGCACTCTTACCGAGACCGGTTAGTGGTCGGCCCTGCCTGTCCGTCACCGTGACGTTAATGGAGACAAGATCACTATCGAGGGTGAGAACTTCGTCACGCTGGATGGTGAGATTGGCCGCCTGCGCTGTTCGCGGAGAGCTAAGGAGATGAGGCGCATCATCCGGCTTGACCTGTGCGAAAGTTAAGCCTGGCAAAAGGAGCGATAGGCCGAGTGTGAGTGTCAGACGTAGCGCAGCAGGGCAATAATTCTTCATAGAAATCTTCTTTTCAATCCCTCTTCCGGTAATGCAGATCGTAATGCTCTAAAGAAAGTTTGAATGACGCGCTTTGTCCGGAAGATTTGGTCAGCGTTTAGCGATCAGCATTCAGCGGTTAGCCAGTCATGCGCCGCGCTGGTCCTTAAATAATTGCGCGCCTGGTTCAGCGAGAGCGAAAGGCCCGCGCGCTGACTTTCGTTTTAGCTGATCGCTGATCGCTGACTGCTGATCGCTTACGATGTTTTTAACAGGAGAGAGACAAAGAGGACAGGAGAGTGTATAGAGAAGAAAGAGGAAACCGGCGCGGTCGGGCAAGGACGTGGTTGACGCCCTTCCTCAGGGTCGTGCCTGCTGCCCTGTTTCCCGGCTTCGGGCCACTACCTGGAATGCTTATCTCGGACGCCCATCGCCGTCGCCGATCGCTTTGATCATCAACAGGCCGTCGCCGCCGTTCGAATAATAGCGCAGCAGGCGCTGCGTCACCGTGTAGCCGAGTTGGATGTAGAGCCGCTGCGCCTCCGTGTTGACCGAGCGGACTTCGAGGCGCACGGTGCTGACATGGCGGCGGCGAAACACCTCTTCAACTTTACTCATCATCCGGTTGGCGATTCCGCGGCGGCGATGTTCCGGCGCGACGCCGAGTGTGGTGATGTGCCCGGTCGCGTTCGGCTCGACGAGGCCGACGATGAACCCAATCATCGTGCCGTCGGTTGTCACCGCCCGGTAGGAGATTGATTCGGGCGAGGTCAGCAGGTACTCGAAGGTTTCGCGGCTGTACGCTTCGCCATCCACAAAGCAGCGCAGGTCGAGGCGCCAGCATTCGTCGAGTTGTGCGACGGTCAGCGGTCTGAGGTCGTAGCGGACCTCCGCCGGCGCGGAAGCGATAGCGGGTGACTTGGCCATCGGCGCCAGGTCGACGTTTTCAGGCCCGCTCTCGACGCCCGGCGAGAACAGACGCGAACGAATTTTCTTCAGTACAGCCATGACGGGAGCATCCGTAAGCGGTCAATCGTAAACGGCAAACGGTCGTATCTTAAGCTCTGACCGTTGACCAATTGCCATCAACTCTTCACTAAAGTATTAACATGCAATCGCCGTAGCTGTAAAAGCGATAACGCGCAGCGACAGCGTGCGCGTAGGCCGCGAGCGTTAGCCCGCGTCCGGCGAACGCCCCGACCAGCACCAGCAGCGAGGAACGCGGCAGGTGGAAGTTGGTCAACAGCGCGTCGACGGCCCGAAATCGGTAGCCCGGCGTGATCGTCAGAGATGTGTAACCCGCGACCGCTTGCACGCGCCCCGCTTGATCAATGGCTGATTCCAGTGCCCGCACAGTCGTCGTGCCGACTGCGAACACGCGCCGCCCGCGCGCCCGCGCATCGTTGATCGCGTCCGCCGCCGGGCCGCCGACCTCGTAATACTCAGCGGCGACGCGGTGCTCGCGCAGGTCTTCGGAGCGCACCGGCGCGAACGTGCCGTAACCGACGTGCAGTGTTAATTCGGCGACAGAAGCGCCGCGTGCGCGAAGTTCGTCGATGACGCGCGGCGTAAAGTGGAGTCCGGCGGTCGGCGCGGCAATCGCTCCGCGCCGTTCGGCGTAAACGGTCTGATAGCGTGCGCGGTCTTCGTTACCCGTGTTTTCCGCTTCGCGTTTGATGTACGGCGGGAGCGGCGTCTGGCCGACCTCTTCCAGCAGCGCGTCGAAATCTTCCGCACACGTGAACCGCACCACGCGCCGCCCGTCGGCGAGCGCGTCAATCAGTTCCGCCTGAAGTCGCCCGTCTCCGAACGACAACTGCGCGCCGACGCCGAGGCGACGCGCCGGGCGGGCCAGCGCCTCCCACACGCGCGGCACGTTCGCGGGCCGCGCGGACTGAGCTTCGTCGCCCGTTGATTCTCTGACTTCACCACTTGTCAAATCTTTGATGAGAAACAACTCGACACGTCCACCAGTCGGCTCGCGCCGTCCGGCGAGTCGAGCCGGGAAGACGCGCGTGTTGTTGACGACTAGCAAATCGCCCTCTTCGATTGCTGCCGGTAGTTCCGAAAAGTGACTGTCGCGCCAACTCGCGCGCGCCCGGTCGACGATTAGCATCCGCGCCGCGTCGCGCGCGGCGGGCGGGTGCTGTGCAATCAATTCTTCGGGCAGGCTGTAATCGAACTCGGAAATGCGCATACGACACCACGGCGAGTTCGGCCCGGACAAATAATCGAGGCCACAAGTCTTTGTCACGACGGGGGAGTAATCGGCGCGGCGCGCTCCGCCGCATCCATCGTGGCGACGCCCCCCGATGTGTCCCCCCCGGCGACGATGTTTGCTTCGACGGCGTGCGCGACAGCTTCGGCGACCGTGTGCTCCTGGTGGAGGACGACCGAGAGTTGCGCGCCGAACATCAGAATCAGACTCGACACGTAGCTCCACGTCAGGACGGCGACGACCGCGCCCACCGAACCGTAAATCTGGTCATAGTGGAAGTATTGCAGGCTCCACGCGAAGACGTATTTCGCCGCTTCCCACAGCAGGCCGGCGAGAATCGCGCTCGGCAACGTGTCGCGCGTCCGCACGCGGCCGTTCGGCACGAGGCGGTACACAAGCGCGAACAGCGAGATCGTCACCACCACGCTCGCCAGCGCGAATATGAATTGCCAAAAGGCGTCGCCGACGAGCGTCAGGAAGGCGTAACGCTCGATCACACGCAGCGGCAACTGCGCGGCGAGTTGTCGCAGTCCGACAAGCGTCCAGGTCGTTAGAACGGAGAGAATCAGCAGCACGCCGACGGCGCCGATCATTCCGAGCGTGAGCGCGCGTCCGTGCAGAAACGTGCGCGGGCGCGTGCCCCAGATGCGATTCAGCGCGCGCTCGATCACCGCGAAGACCCACGAGCCGGCCCACAGCACGACCACGACGCAGCTGACGATGGCGCTCGTGCTGAGGTTCGCGAGCGAGCGCACCGTCGAGCGCAGGAACTCGCTCGACCCAGGGTAGATTTCGACGATGCGCGCCAGCACCTCGCCGCCCGCCGCGAGCCAGTTGCTTAAGGCGAGCACGACGAGCAGCGCCGGAAAGAGCGCCAGCAGCCCGAAGTAGCTCATCGCCGCCGCGGGCGTGAACAGATCGTTTTCATGGAACTGATGCACCGATTGATTGAGGATAGTCGTCCACGGCGCGTGATTGCGCACGCCCCATGAATGCCGTGAAAAGAATGGAGACCCCCTCATAATCCACCACGGCGCGGAATCAAGCGCGCTCGAATTCGATCACCAAGCTGACAGCCGGAACGTGTATCACTCGCCAGACTTTCGTTCACTTGGCCAATCTCCGCAAAATGCTCATCGGCACATCAGTCAACCGCTTTCGCTTTGCGCATTGGCGGCTGGTCGTGCGTGTCAATCGCGACGCGGGCCGCCGCGATTGACGCCAGCGCGCGGGGCACCTGACCGTTCAGTGTGCGCGCTGCGGCCAGCGCCCGCTCGAAGTCGAGGCGCGCCATTGCCGCGAACAATTCATCAAGTCGGAACGGCGTGGCGTCAACCGCCGAATCCACCTCATCCTCGAAAGACGCTTCGTCCGACACACTATCGATTGACGCCTCGCCCGATGCGGCGTCGACCGGCGACTCAATCTCTGCCTGGCCCGGCAGCAGTTCGAGCATCGTTTCGTCGCCCGTCAAGTCAGCCACCGCGTTGGCCGACTGCACGACCGAAGAGAGCATCTCCCAGGCGCGTGCCGGTTCAAGGCGCGCGCCAACCTTTGCCGCTGCAACGAACGCCGCGACGTGACCGTGGGTGTTGTTTTCGATGTTCGCCGCGTGGCCGATGGCTTCGTTCAGCAGTTCGACGGCGCGCTCTTGCCGGCCCCGCCGCTCCGCCAACTCGGCGGCCTGCACTAAGCCCCACGCGCGCGCGAGCGGCGGCACGTCGGCATTGCGGACGAACGTCGCGGCGCGTTCGTAATCGTCGCGCGTCTCTTCGGCGTAAGAGCGCGACAGGTTCTCGATCTGTCTGATGGCGATCAGCAGCAGCGCCTCGCGTCGCGTGTCGCCATCTTCAATCTCGGCGGCCACGTCGCGCGCCCGCGCCCACAGTTTGTGTCGCGCCGCGGTGCTGATGATGGCGAGGCGCATCACGTCATGTTTCGATTTATCTTTCTCTCGCTTCAGACCGTCGAGCAGCGGGCGCAACGTATCGGTTGGATTCTTCGACGTGACGGAACTCACTTCGCTCTGCCGCGCGAGCGCCTCGCGTCGCGACTCTTCGAGTTGGCCGGCGAGCGCCGCCTGGCACGCACGCAGCGCCGCGGCGTGGTTCGGCGCCTCGCGCTCGAAGAAGGGAAGCAGGCGCGCGGTGGCGAAGAAGAGAGCGCTTGTTTCGTTCGGGTCGGGCATCGCGGCGTGCGTCCGCGCGACGAGTGCCCGCGCCGCGAAATCATAAAACGCGGCGCGCACGTTGGGTGCGACGGGCGTCGCGTTCGCCGGCGGCGGCAGTGCGCGGTAGTTCGTCGACCCCTCCGCCAAGACCACTAACACCCGCGGCGAGACGACGTACGTCGAAAGTAGCAGCACGGAGTTCGCGTCTGCCCCGTTCGCGCCCGTCGTGTGAAGTGTTCTGAGGAACATCGCGTCGGCCTGGGCCGCGTCCCGCTCGCGAAAGCGCAGCAGGAATTCGATTAACTCCGCACTCACGCCTTCGCGGATGAGGGGTGCCGTCATTTTCGCGGCTGGCCCGGGCTCGCCGCGTTCCAGAAGAATCTCGGCGAGTTGGAGGCGGCGTTCGCCGCTACTGCTCGTCCGGTTCCATCGCGTAGCTCCCGATGAAAGCCGCGCCGCTTCTTCATCGGTTGGCGCGAGCTTTTTTTCTTCCTCAACGACTTCTCGCAGAAACTTTTCCGCCAACCGCGAGTCGCGCGCCGCGACTTTCGCCAGCACCTCTTGGCGCGCCTCCGTCATGTGCGTGTTTGTCTGCGACCGGATTGGCAGGTGCCTGTCTTTGATCGTTAATGAATCAACCGTGTGCGTCGCGTCATCGGGCGCCGCCGACTCCCACGCGCGCAGAAAGATGGAGCGCGCCGCCGGCTCGTCGAAAGGCCACAGCGCGTCCGCGCACAGCGACTGTACGCGCGCGCTGTAAAGTTGATTCTCAAACTTGCGCGCGTCGCGGGCGGTCTCAATCAGCGTGTTGAGAGCCTGCTCACGCTGGCGGCGCAGCTTCGCATTATTCTTCGGCGCGGGTTTTGATTGCGTGACATCGGGTCGAGCGCGTCGCGTCGCGTCGTTGCCGCGTGTGCGTTGCTGTCGCGTGATGATAAGGGTCGCGGCATCAACGGCAGTGACCGCGCTGATGCCCACGATGAGCACTCCCGCCCGCAAGAGCGACGCGGCATAACAGATGCGAAGGTGATAAAGCGAATAAGTCACAGAGGTAAAAATGAATGCCGGAAGTTATTGCGGATGATCGAAGAGTCCGGGTCGGGGCGGCGTCGGGTTGATGCCGAAATGTTCGTAAGCGTGGCGCGTGACCATGCGCCCCTTGGGTGTGCGGTTGAGAAAGCCGATCTGAATCAGGTACGGCTCGATGATCTCCTCAATGGAATCCTTCTCTTCGTGCAGCGAAGCGGAGATGGTGCCGAGTCCGACGGGGCCGCCGCCGTGCTTTTCGATAATCATCAACAGCAGCTTGCGGTCAACCTCGTCAAGGCCGAAGGCGTCGACCTCCATGCGGTTGAGCGCGTCGTCGGCGACCTCCTTCGTGATGCGCCCGTCGTACTCGACCTCAGCGAAGTCGCGCACGCGGCGTAGCAGTCGGTTGGCAATGCGTGGGGTGCCACGCGCGCGCCGCGCAATCTCTTTCGCGCCGCCCTCGTCAACGTGCGTGCCGACGATGTCGGCGGAACGGCGCACGATCAATTCGAGTTCTTCGTGTGTATAGAAATTAAGATGAAAGACGATGCCGAAGCGCCCGCGCAAAGGTGCGGTAATCATCCCGGCGCGGGTCGTCGCGGCAACCAGTGTGAACTTCGGCAAATCGAGCTTGATCGAGCGCGCTGCTGTGCCCTGCCCGATCATCAGATCGAGTTGGTAGTCTTCCATCGCGGGGTACAGAACTTCCTCGACGGCGGGGTTGAGGCGATGGATCTCGTCGATGAAGAGCACGTCGCCTTCCTGCAGATTCGTCAACAGCGCCGCGAGGTCACCGGCTCGCTCGATCACCGGCCCGGCGGTCGAACGAATCTCGGCCTTCATCTCGTTGGCGACAATGTTGGCGAGCGTCGTCTTGCCGAGTCCCGGCGGCCCGGTCAGCAGCACGTGGTCAAGGGCCTCGCCCCGGTTCCGCGCGGCGCGGATAAAGATGCCGAGATTATTTGTCACCTTCTTCTGCCCGATATACTCCCCCAGTCGGGTCGGGCGCAGCGACAATTCGAATTGCGACTCTTCATCCATCACGGTCGCCTCGCGAACGCTCACCGGTTCGAGTTCTTCAGGCATAAAATACATCAGATGCCGGATGTCAGGCGCTGGTCTTTCAGCTAACATCTGACATCTAGCATCTGTTCCTCATCCCTTAGACAACGTTCGTAGACTGCGGCGCAGCAGCAGTTCGACGGAGAGGCCGCCGCCTTCGGCCATGGCTTGTGTGACCGCTTTCTCAGCCATCGCCCGTTGGTAGCCGAGATTAACGAGCGCTGAAAGTGCGTCTTCGCGGAGCGCGTCATCGCTCTGCGGCGCGCGCGCGGCCTGCGCCGCAATCTCTTCTTCGAGCGCCGGCGACGTGAGCGCCGCCATCTTGTCGCGCAGTTCAATCACGAGGCGCTCGGCGGTCTTCCTGCCGACGCCGGGAATCGAAGTCAACCGCGCGAGGTTGTTGGTGCGAATCGCGTTGATGATCTCGTCGGCGCTCATCCCGGACAGCATCGCAATCCCGGATTTCGGGCCGATGCCGCTGACCAAAATGAGGAGCATGAATAACTCGCGCTCGCGCGCCGTCTTGAAGCCGAAGAGTTGCAGCGCGTCCTCGCGCACGTGCGTGTAGATGCGCAATTGAATCTGCGCGCCCGCCTCTTCCATGTCATAGAAGGTCGAGACCGGGATCGTCACTTCGTAGCCGACGCCGCCCACGTCCAAAATCACACTGGTTGCCTGCTTAGCGAGTAGAGTACCGGAAAGATGTGCAATCATTTATTCGACGATAGAGTATCAAGAGAGAAAAGATTTCGGGAGCGTCTCTGATTTTCGCGGTGAATTGTAGTTGAAGAGCGAAGCGTTCGGCAAACACCCGTCCATGAATGTGAACAGCCGTAAAAGCGGCTGATGTCCGCGCGTCTTTTCGCAACGCCGTGCCGCGCGCTATACTGGGCGCCTCTCTTGAGTGAGAAGGGAAGAGCATGAAGTCGGAGAAAATTTCGGAATTAACCACGAACCGCCTGAGCGTCTACCTGCGCTGTTTGAATCTGCTGGCGTCGGCTGGGATCAAAACCATTTCGTCGCAGGCGCTGGCCGACCAATTTAACCTTAACTCGGCACAGATCAGAAAAGACCTCGCCTACTTCGGCGAGTTCGGTGTGCGCGGTGTCGGCTACGCGGTCGATGACTTGCGCCGGCATCTGACGCAAATCCTCGGACTCGACAGCGCGCACCGCGTCGGCATCGTCGGCGCCGGCAATCTGGGGACGGCGCTCGCCAATTACAACGGATTCCTGGCATCGAACTTCGCAGTTGTCGCGCTGTTTGACAACGACCGAGAGAAGATCGGGCGCACCGTTGGCGAGGCCGGGGTGATGGTGCATGACGTGCGTAAGGTGGCGCGCGTCGTGCATGACGAGAAGATCGATGTCGCGGTGATCGCCGTGCCGGCGCGCGTCGCGCAACGGGCGCTCAACGTGGTGATGTCCGCCGGCGTCAGAGCGGTGCTCAACTTCGCCCCCGTCAGGCTGCACACGCGGCTCGGCGTCAAAGTCAAAAACGTCGACTTGACCATCTCGCTGGAATCGCTATCGTACTACCTCGCTCGTCCGCAAATCACTTGCGTTACCAACCCGCGCAGCATCCTTCCCTACGAGGAGATTACGCAGCGCGAAGAACATGAACTTTCAAGCAAGTAACAACAAAGGAGTGCTGGTTCCATGTCTTTCAACGTCATCAAAAGAGTTTTGCCGTTTACCTTAACACTTATCATCGGCGCCGCGCTCGGCAACTTCGCGGGCGTCATTTCCAGTTTTGTCAGCAGCGTGCCGAGCGTCTCGCCGGCCCCGGCAACGCCGTACAAGAGTCGTCGCGGATGCCGGAGCGCTTACCGCTTCCGCAGCTTGGATGCGCCGAGCGATGACCTGAAAAGAGTGTTCACCGTGAATGAGTTGAAGCAACGCGCAGTATTACTGTCGAAACCGACGCCGAGCTACTCTGAAGAGGCGCGATTGAATAACGCTTCAGGGACGGTCAGGTTGAACTTGGTATTAGGTGCTGACGGCGAGGTGTCGAACATCACGGTGGTGAACGGCTTGCCCTACGGCCTCACCGAGCAGGCGATTGAGGCGGCGCGACAGATACGTTTCACGCCGGCTCAAAAAGATGGTCGCCCGGTGTCACAGTACGCGACAGTTGAATACTCCTTCAACGTTTACTAAATCGGAACACGCGAGATTGGGACACCGTAGCACAGACTTCAGTCTGTGTTGACCGGACAATCACAGACTGAAGTCTGTGCTACGACGCTTGCGCAGTGTCCCAACCTTTTATGGTTCGATTTACACAGTCAGCCGAAAGATTGCATGGACGAACAGACCGCGCGACGCGAGATTGTGCGCGTCGGACAGTTGTTGTACGAGCGCAGCTACGTTGTTTCGTCGGACGGCAACGTCAGCATCCGCCTCGACGATGGACGCATCATCGCGACGCCAACGATGACATCCAAAGGGCGGATGACTGAGGACTCTTTGGCGGTCACGGACATGGACGGCAAGGCGCTCAACAATCGGCGCGCGTCGAGCGAATTGGCGATGCACCTGTTGATCTACCGCGAGCGTCCCGACGTGAAATCCGTCTGTCACGCGCACCCGCCGCACGGCTCGGCCTTCGCCGTCGCCGGACTCGCCATCGATCAGCCGATTCTGTCCGAAGTGATTCTGGCTTTGGGGTGCGTCCCACTCGCGGAGTACGGCACGCCGTCGACCGATGAGTTGACCGAAGCGATGCGCCCGCTCGTCAAACATCACAACGCGCTGCTGATGGCGAATCACGGCGCGGTCGCTTACGGCGCGGACGTGTGGCAGGCGTTCGACCGGCTCGAAACCCTGGAGCACACCGCGAAGATCACCATCCTTTCCCGCGCGCTCGGCGGCTCACGGAACCTCTCGCCGGATGCGATTGAGAAACTAATCAACGTGCGCGAAAAGGCCGGCTACCTCGATGAGACCGCGCGCTGCCAGTCCTGCGGCTACCTCCTCGAAACGCGTGTCGTCTGCCCAACCGGCGAGCGGCCGAAAACCACCGGGGTGGGACACGGTGCGGTGAAGGCGACAACCAACGGTGCTCATAAAATTTCTTTGACACGCGAGGAATTGATTGAGCTACTCAGTCAGGCCACGCAACTCGGCAAATAGTACAATCAGTGCCGAAGGCGACAGGAAACAGAGTCGCGATTTACCGGGCGGTGATCCGACCGGGTAAACGAATCGAACGAACTAATTTAAGTCAACTTTGATAAGGAGCGAATAGCAAATGCAGGAAGCACTCGGCATGGTCGAGACGAAAGGTCTCGTGGCGATGATCGAAGCGGCGGACGCGATGGTGAAGGCCGCGAACGTCACGCTGATCGGCTACGAAAAGATCGGCGCGGGGTTCGTCACCGCGATTGTGCGCGGCGACGTGGCGGCGGTCAAAGCGGCAACGGACGCAGGGGCGGCGGCAGCGCGGCGCGTCGGTGAATTAGTCAGCGTGCATGTCATCCCGCGCCCGCACGGCAGCGTCGACGAAGCACTCCCCATCGGCAACAACGACTAACGCGAAATGATTATCGCGCGCATCCTCGGCACCGTCGTCTCGACGCAGAAGGACGAGCGGCTCAGAGGAAAGAAATTGTTGCTCGTGCGCCCGCTCAACCTGGACGGCACCGACGGCGGGGGCTACACCGTCGCGGTCGACACGGTCGGCGCGGGCTTTCACGAGCGCGTGCTGGTCGTCGCAGGCTCCAGCGCCCGCCTCGCCGAAGGGCTGAAGGATATTCCGGTTGACGCGGCGATTATCGGCGTAATAGATGCCGTTGATTTTATCAATGACTGATTCGCCCGGCGCATACCGTCCCGGCGTGCGCTAGTGTGGTCTCGGAAAAATCACTCCACCTGTTTCCTGAACGGATGCTCAAAGCTTAAATAAAAGAAGACGCCGCGCTCGCCTCTGCTCGGCCCGACACCGATGGGGACGGCGAGTCCCGGGACGATCTGCAACCCGTTGCGGAAGTTGTGCGCCCAACGGACGCCGGGGTTGAGAAGTAGTTCGTACTCGCGCCGCGTCTGCTGAGGCCCGGTCACCGTCTGGGGGCTGTTCCACGCAGTTTCGATCAGCACGTTAAAGGTCGGGGCGGCCAGCCACACGAAGCTCTGGCCGAGATTGTAGTCGGTGGTGTGCGCCTTCTCGCCGAGGGCGTTGGTGGCCGACCGGGTGAAGGTCACACCCGCGTTCCAGTGCGTCACCAGATTTCGCGAAAGCGCCGCGCTGATGGGCAGGTTGAATTGCATCCCGAAGCCGCCCGCGCCCAACCCTTTTCGCTCATCACCCGACGGCAGCAGCAAGGAGAAGCGCGGGGCGACAGCGACCGTCGTTTCGCCGCTGCCGACTAATTGATAGCGATAGTTCAATGCCACATCGCCAATCCCACGTCCGCCGGCGGGGACGACGCCGATTCTCTGGACGGGGAGCGTAAAACCCAACTGATGCTTCTGGCTGATGATCGGCCACTCCTGTGTGAAGGTATAGAGCCAGTCGCCGCCGCGGCGCCGCGTGAAGGTGTTGATGTGCTGAACGACGCCGGCCTCCTGGTTGTACGCCTCCTCAATCAGAAAACTGTTGTCCTGTATCGGCGGTGGGTCGCCTTTCGCCGGTGCTGACGGCGAGTCAGTTTGAGCGTGCGCGGAGTTTACGCACAAAAACGGCGATAGAAAAAGGAGCGGAAGCAGGAGGTGAGGTTGCACCCGTCGTTGCTTCACGAAAGGAGGCTTCCTTTCGGCTTCGAGATGTGACCCAGCAGTGACGGGATCGGGCTGCCGCTGTC
>JACDEG010000480.1 GCA_013816505.1 Pyrinomonadaceae bacterium
AATTCATACTGATAAAAGCACCAACTGAGGCTGGCCCGAAAAAATGAACACGATGCACGCGATGCGCCGCTTTATAAATACTGTTGGGACGAGAGGAATTTTTTTGCTTAAACGTTTAGGGCGGCGGCCTGCCGCGCGGCCCCATCTGAGAAGTGCATCTGTGCAGTCAATAATCGTGTCAGCGATGATGCGTTTAGATTAGCAAGAGCGTCCGACGGATGTCTACACGAGACCTCATGCGCCGGCGCGCGGCTTGCTTGACAATTTTCTTCAGCGCTCGCTAGAGTGTGGCGTTTATCTTAGCCCACATGAAAGTGAACGCACGTCACAGTGGGGTCTTGCAAATAGAAGGAATTGCCGTGGCTCAAATCAGCAAAAAACGCGCTCGGGAATTGAAACAGGACGACAAGTTTAAGAAGGCGACGATGCATGCCTTCGAGAATGTGAGCAATCGTCTGGAGGGCCAGGGGCGCACCATTCTGTACGGCATCGGCGCTCTGCTCGCCGTCGCGATACTCGCCGGCATCTATTCGTGGTGGAGCGGTCGCCGTGCCGACGAAGCGCGCCTCGCGCTCGGCAAAGCTATTGAGATTGCCGAAGCCCCCGTCTCTCCGTCGCCGCTTCCGAATGCGGCCACGCTCAGCTTCCCGACCGAGCGCGAGCGCGCCGAAAAGGCTGTCAAAGAATTTCAGTCGGTGGCCGCCAAGTACGGTGACCCGTACCGTGAATTGGCACGCTTCTTCGCCGCCGCTAATCTCTACGATGTCGACCCGGCGCGGAGCGTCAGCGAACTTGAAGCCTTGAGCAAGAGCGGCAACGACGAAGTAGCGGCACGCGCCAAGTTCGCGCTCGCGCAGGCCAGAGAGGCTGGCGGCCAGTACGACGCGGCAGCCGCGCTCTACAACGAACTCATTAAGAATAAGGATTCGATAGTCGCCCCGGACACCATCAATCTGCGCCTCGCCTCGGTTTACGAAAAGCAGGGCAAGCGGGACGAGGCCGCTGACATTTTATTTCGGATGGTCGATGCCGCCCGCAAAACTCAGGGTAAGGACGGCAAGCCCGCGCCCCAATCCGCCGCCGCCCGCGAGGCCGCCGATAAGCTGGAATCGCTTAACCCTACGCGCTACTCCCAACTGCCGCCCGAACCCCGCACCAGCGATCTGCCCTTCTAAAGATTTGCGATGTTCGATTGCCGATTTGCGATTGAAGACCCTCTCCTTAACTAATTCGCTCTGTGATTAAGAATCGGAAATAGGCAATCGCAAATCTAAAATTCCTTAATGGACAACCTCACGCATTCTCTGGTTGGGTTGGCCGCCGCGAAGGCGGGGCTTGAGCGCACTTCGCCGTATGCCACTGCGTTGTGCGTTGTCGCCGCGAACGCGCCCGACGCCGACATCGTGGTGAGGCTCGCGGGGCCGTGGGAGTACCTCGAACATCACCGCGGCATCACGCATTCGATCATCGGCACGTTCGCCATCGCGCTATTGCTGCCCGGTGTCTTTTACGTCGCCGAGTGGGCGTGGGCGCGTGCGCGCCGCCGTGCTCCGCGCGCCAGATTTCGCGGCTTGCTGATCTCATCGCTGATCCTGAGCGCTTCGCATCCGTTGCTTGATTGGACGAATAGCTACGGCGTGCGTCCGTTTTTGCCGTGGAACGCGCAATGGTTCTATGGTGACTTGGTCTTCATCCTCGACCCGTGGCTGTGGCTGAGCGTTGGCGGCGCGGCCTTTCTGCTGACAGCGAAGACCCGTTGGCGGATCGCGGTGTGGACGGCGCTGGCGCTGCTGCTGACGGCGGGGGTTTTGCTGCTGCCGCAACGGGCGGGCATGGAATATCCGCTCGCGTCGCGCGGGCTATGGGTCGCCGGTCTCGTCGGGTTGGCAACGCTTCATCGATTCAGGATTGCAGCGCGGTGGGGCGCTTCACTCGCAGTCGTCACGCTGGCGCTCGTCGTGGCTTACTGGGGTATGCTCGCGGGTGTGCATCGCGTCGCGCTGAGGCGAGCCGAAACCGTCGCCGAACGCTTGGCGCAACAGTGTGGTGAGAATGTGGTGCGCGTCGCGGCGACGCCGACGCTCGCCGACCCGCTGACCTGGCGGTGCCTCGCGGAGACCGACCGCGGGGTGCATCGGTTCGACATTTCGGCAAGCGGTGGTGACAACGGAGACGACTCCGCACGCAACCGTGTGTGGTTTGAAAAACCGCGCGGCGAGGCGGCGGACTCGGTCGCACGGGCCGCGAAAGATCAGCGCGCGGAAGTGTTCCTCGGCTTCGCGCGCTTTCCGGCCGCGCGCGTGGTGCGAAGCTGCACCGAAGAGATCATCGTTCAGTTCGCCGATTTGCGTTACGCCGAACCAGGCGGCGCCGAGCGCGGCGGATTCGCGGTGCAAATACCGTTGCCGGACACACCACCTCCAGCCGCTCGATTCTCAAAGTAAGCTTCACGCCTCCTCGTTTCCACAACCAAACAACTTCCCCGAATTTCACCGCCGAGGACGCTTTCAAAACGAATCTCGCCTTGCCTGCCCCAATCGCGTGGAGGCGAAAAATTAAAAATCTTGACACCGATTAATCAGTGCTGCTATAAGCCATGGCACAACAGTTAATCGGTTACGTAATCGTTTAAGCCTCGTGTATCGGGATGGTGAGTGCTTTCCGGGTGAAGCGAGCGACGAGGTTTACCTCTCATGCGGTCTCAACGCAGTAATCGTTTACTTGCATCGTCAAGTTTTGAAGGAGAAGGTCATGAAATTCAGCAACTTTTTCGCGCTTATGCTGTTGATGGCGGCGATCATGTGGGCGCCTTGCGTGTACGCTCAAAGCGACCGCGGCACTCTCACGGGCACGGTCAAAGACCAGAGCGGAGGCGTCGTCCCGAATGCGAAGGTCATTGCGACGAACATCGACAGCGGCGAAAAGCGCGAAACGACGACCGGCGATGAAGGTAGCTTCACGCTGCCTGAACTGAAAGCGGCACCGTATCGCTTGTCAGTCGAAGCGGCGGGCTTCAAAACGGCGACGATTGACAACATTCAACTAGGAGTTCAGATCACGCGCCGCGCCGAAGTGACACTCGAAGCCGGCGACATCAGCGAAAACGTGACGGTTTCTGCCGAGGCATCGGTGCTGCAAACCGACAGCCCTGTTCAGCAACTCAACGTCACCGAGCGACAGGTGAGGGAATTGCCGCTTGTCGTCGCCGCCGAGAGCGGCGGTCGTTCGCCGCTCGCGTTTATCTTCCTTGACAGCAGCGTGACGCCGCAGGGGTCGGGCAGTTCGGGCACGAACGCGACCAACTTCAGAATCAATGGCAGTCAGGGACTCGGCCAGGACATTTTGATTGACGGTGCGGGCACGCGCCGCGCCGAGAATGGCACATTCTTCTCGGAGGTCGCGCCGGGGCCGAACGCCTTCCAGGAATTTACGATCAACACCAGCAACTACTCCGCCGAGTTCGGTAATTCCAGCGGCGGCGTCATCAACTTCACGATCAAGTCGGGCGGTAACGACTTTCACGGCGAAGCTTATTTGTTTCTCATTAACGAAGCGTTGAACGCCAACACCACGCTCAACCGTATTCGTCTGCAACAAGAACTTGCCCGGCCAAATCCTGACCCGACGAGGCTTGATTCATTTCGTCGCCCGATTGACCGGCAACGGGATTACGGATTCGCCATCGGCGGCCCCGTCTTCCTGACACGTTTCGGCGAAGGCGGGCCCGCCTTTTACAACGGCAGAAACAAAACATTTTTCTTCTTCAACTATGGTGGTTATCGCACTACTCAGAGCGAGACCGTAGACATCACCGTCCCGACGCTGAGGATGCGTAACGGTGACTTTAGCGAGTTGTTGACCGATCCGTATGTGACACAGTTCTTCGGCGGCCCGGTGCTGATCTACAATCCGGATCAGACGCCGGGGTCGCGCACTGCGCTTCCGGGCAACATTATTCCCGCGAGTCTGATTAGCAATGCTGGGCGCAACATCGCCAATCTGTTTCCGCTGCCGAACCAAACGGGGCCGAACGGCTCATCTGTCTTTCGCAACTATCTTGCGACGAGCCAGGCGACGGCGCAAACAGATTACTACGTGACCAAGATCAATCAGGTCATCTCTGAGAAACAGCAGGTCAACGTCAGCTACACGTTCCGCAAACTGCCGAGCACCAAAGGCGGTTTCCCGCGCTTCCCCGGCGATTTTGTTAACGGCAGTGTGTGGGATCAACAGTTCAAGTCTTACTACGCACGTCTGCAACATGACTACACCATCACGCCGACGATGCTTAATCACATCAACCTCGGCTTCAATCGCACGAGCGTGGAAAACTTTAATTTTGGCAGAGGGGTCGGACGCGCGAGCGCGCTTGGCATTCCCGTCGGCTCGACGCAAGACCTCGCTCTTCCGAAAATCGGGTTTCCCAACTACGGCAACGAAGTCACCTCAGCCGACCCGCGTGCTTACCAACCCGCCGGCTCGACCTTCTTCGACAACTTGACTAATGACAACGCCGCCGAATTCACCGACTTTGTGTCGTACTCGCGCGGACGCCACACATTCAAGTTCGGCGGAGACGTGCGCCGCCAGCAGTTGAACCTCGACGCTCACACACACCTCGGCGGCGAGTTCAACTTCATGGCGAGACAAACGGCTAACACGAACGAGTTTGGTCAAGGGTGGCCCATCGCCAGCCTGCTGACCGGCAGGCCGGAGTTTTCATTCAACAGTTTGCAAGCAGTTCAACCGGCCTACGAGTATTTGTCAGCGGCGGGCTTCATTCAGGACGACGTCAAAATTACGCCGAGCTTAACGCTCAATCTCGGCGTTCGTTATGACTACAGCCGCCCGCGCGAGGAGCGCCTCGACAGGTATCGAGGCTTCAGCCCG
>JACDEG010000481.1 GCA_013816505.1 Pyrinomonadaceae bacterium
GGCTTCTGGCTCAAAGAACTCGCCGCGTGCGGCACAGAATCTCAACCGTCCTGTCACCGGTCACGATCTTACCTGTCACTTTTGAATGACTCCACGGCTTTGTGAGCGGCGTGCTTGCCTTCGTCTGTCTCGACGATGTAACGCGGGTCGTCTTTCGAGGCTGTGTACTCGAAGTCTTTGATCCTGCCGCCGGTGGTCGCGACCTTCACGATTTTGCCGATGCTTTCGCCGCTGCTGCTGTCCCACCGGACGCGGTCCCCGACCTTGAATCGCTGTTCGGTTTTGCCTGCGGCTTTGCTCGCACCCTTGCTCGCCGTCTTCTTCGTGGCAGTCTTCTTGGTCGCGCTTTTTTTAGCAGACGTTTTCGTTGCGGACTTCTTCGTGCTCTTTCGTGTGACCATTATTCATTTCTTCTACTTTTCGCCGGAGGGTGATTCCGTGTTCACGAGTTCCGGCTTGTCGACCGGCGGCAGGTGAATCTCCTGCGTCATCGTCGGCCTGCGTCTGCGTTCGAACTCGCCGAGCTTGACGGGCTTGCCGGTCTCCGCCGAACGGTAGAGGGCGCGGATGATGCGGATGTCGGTCAAGCCCTCTTCGCCCGCAGGCCCCGGCTGGCGGTCGTTCAACACGCAGTCAGAGAAGTGAGTCAACTGCGCCGCGAACTGGTCGCGCTGCGGAAACACACGCTCTTTCGTTTTACCGTCAACGGTCAGATAGTGCTTCAACTCGCTGGCGTAGTCGTACGCGGGGTCGACCAACAGATCGCCCTTGGTGCCGACCACCCGGTAAGACCTGGTGCTCGACGCGCCGAAGCTGCACGTAAACGTGGCGAGTCGCTCTTTCGGAAAACGCATCACGACGCTCATCATCTCCTCGACTTCGGCGAAGCGCTTTTCGTCGGTCGTCGCGCTCGTCGCGAAGACCTCGACGGGTTCCGCGCGGAACAGATAGCGCGCGGCGTTGATGCAATAGATGCCGATGTCGTAGAGCGTGCCGCCGCCGGTCGCATCCTGCAAGCGGATGTCACCATCGACGACCTGCTGCGTGAAGACCGAGTTGAAGAGGCGCGGCTCGCCGATCTTCCCTGAGTTGACGATCTCGCTGGCCTTCAGATTCGTCTCTTCGAAGTGCAGACGGTAGGCGAGCATCAGCTTCACGTTATTTTCTTCGGCGGCGCGGATCATCTGCTCGCACTCTTTTTCCGTCACCGCCATCGGCTTTTCGCAGAGCACATGCACACCGGCACGGGCGGCGGCGACCGTATACTCGCGGTGCAGATGATTGGGCAACGCGATGTAGACGGCATCGACCTCGCCGCTCTTCAGACACGCGTCGTATTGCTCATATGAGTAGATGTTCGCGACGCCGTACTTCTTGCTGAGCTTTTTAAGCTTGATCGGATCATTTGAGACCAGCGCCGTCAACTCGGAGTTTTTGCGCGCGTGCGCGAATGCGGGCAGCATCGCGACCTGCGCGATGTGTCCCAGACCGACGACGGCGTAGCGGACTTTGCGCTTGCTCTTCGCCGGCGAAGCTTTGTCTTTGGATTTTGCCATTTTGATTTCGTGACCCCTTTTGAAGATTGTTGGTGATGCGTGTTGATGGAAAAAGCCTCGACCGGATTCAAGGTGGTCGATTGCCTCGACGGAAACTTCAGCGCGCTCGGAGCAGATGTTAGATGTTCGATGTCAGATGCTGGCCGGAACACCGGCGTGTCTTGACTAACATCCAGCATCCAACATCTGACATCTACTTCATTCATCCTTCATCCCGATAAACTTTTGCGCGAGGTGCTTATTTCTCGTTCCGCGTGTCGCGCCAGCGGTCTTCGATGAGCGACGCGATGAGCGCCGTCCAACCGGTCTGGTGACTCGCGCCTAAGCCGCGTCCGGTGTCGGCGTGAAAGTATTCGTGAAACAAGACCAGGTCGCGCCAGTGCGGGTCGTCGGCGAAGCGACGGTCTTCACCTTGCCACGCGCTGGAGGCGGCCCCGTTCGGCAACTCGTTCGGTAGAAAGATGCGCGTCACGCGCGACGAGATTTCCCGCGCCACTTCGGTCAGGTTCATCATTCGGCCCGAATCCGTCGGACACTCGACGCTGAGTGTGTTGCCATAGAAATGGCCGTAGCGTTCGAGCGCCTCGATCAATAGAAAATTGACGGGGAACCAAATCGGGCCGCGCCAGTTCGAGTTGCCGCCGAAGAGCGCCGTATCCGATTCGCCGGGCGTGTACGCGACGCGGCGCTCCGGCTCGTTCAAATCATATATGAGCGTGTACGGATGATCACGGTGAAAGCGCGACAGCGAGCGGATGCCGTAAGGCGAAAGGAACTCACGCTCGTCGAGCATGTAGCGCAGCATCCGCTGCAAGCGCTCGCGCGATGGAATTGCCAACAGATGGTGCGCGTGACGGCGACGCCGACCACCACTCTCAAGTTCAGCATTTTCCATCTCGCTGCTTTCAGTTTCGCTGCTTTCGGTTCGACTCAGACGTTGGCCGCTGCTCTGCCTGTCACGTTCGTCACGTCCGTCCTCATGGTGCACGTCTCGCTTCTTCAGCAGCGTGATGTAGCGTGCCAGATCAGCGCGGTTCTCCATCAGCCAACGCATTCGCTTCGAGAACCCGCGTAGGCGCTCAATGTCGGTAGCCTCCAAAATCTCGGCGGCGATCAGCGGGATCAGGCCGACCAGCGAGCGCACGCGCAGCGTCGTCGTCGTCTCCTCGCCGCCCGCCGTCATCTCGTCGTAATAGAATCCGTCCTCTTCATCCCACAGACCCGTCCCGCCGACAGTGTTAATCGCATCGACGATGTGGATAAAGTGCTCGAAGAACTTCGACGCGATGTCCTCGTAGACATCATCCTCGCGCGCCAGCTCAAGCGCGATGGAGAGCATCGTCCCACAGTAGAAGGCCATCCACGCGGTGCCGTCGGCTTGATCAAGGTGCGCGCCGGAGGCGAGCGGCTGCGAGCGGTCGAAGACGCCGATGTTGTCGAGGCCGAGGAAGCCGCCCGCGAAAATATGATTGCCTTCGACATCCTTGCGGTTGACCCACCATGTGAAGTTGACGATCAGCTTTTGGAAGACGCGCTCTAGAAACTTGCGGTCGCGCCGCCCGCCGGACTGCGCCGCGATTTTGTAGACGCGCCACGCCGCCCAGGCGAGCACCGGCGGGTTGGCGTCATGGAACGCGAACTCGTAGGCCGGCAGTTGTCCGTTCGGGTGTTGATACCATTCGCGTACCAGCAGCAGCAGTTGCTGCTTCGCGAAGTCGGGGTCGAGACGCGCGAACGGCAGCATGTGAAACGCCAAGTCCCACGCCGCGAACCACGGATACTCCCACTTGTCCGGCATCGAAATGATGTCGCGCGCCGTCAGGTGCTTCCAGTCGGCGTTGAGTGGCCGGCGGTTCGCGGGCGGCGGCGGTTGGCCGGGGTCGCCCGCCAACCAATCCGCAACGACGTAATGGTAAAACTGCTTCGAGTGCAGCAACCCGGCGTAAGCCTGGCGCACGACGCGCCGCTCGACTTCAGGTGCGTCAGACGCCGCGCCACTGGACGCCACCACCGCGAGCGCGTCATAGAACTCGTCGGTCTCCAATTGGCGCGCGGCGAACGTCGCGGCGAACGCGGCGCTGAAGGCGTCAGCCGGAGCCTCTTCCTCGGAGAAGAGACGAAAGCGCAAAACAACTTCCGACCGCGCTGCAATTTGCAGACGATAGAGTGGCGCCGCTTTCGTTCCCGTCTCGGTGTTGATTGCTTCGCGGCGGCCTTCGACGACGTATTCGTGAAAAGCATCCTTGACGTGAGGCGTCGGGTTCTCGCCGCCGAAGAGTCTGGCGACGTTCGTTTCGTTGTCGGTGAATAGGAACGGCGGCGCGTCCGCTGACTCGGCGGGCGGCTCGACGGCGAAGCGGAATCTTCCGAGCGACGTGTGCTCGGCGAGCACCGTGAAATCATCCACTTTTGAGAGGCGCGGCTTCGGCCAATAGATGCGCCCTTCGCGCCCCCACGACCAAGTGTTGCGGAACCAGAGCGTCGGCAGCAGGTGTAGCGTCGCCGCCCGGTCGCCGCGATTCGCCACGGTGATGCGAATCAGAATGTCGTTTGGTGAATTTTTGGCGTACTCCGCGAAGATGTCAAAGTAGCGGTCGCCGTCGAAGATGCCGGTATCAGTCAACTCGAACTCGCGCTCGCCGCGCCCGCGCCGGTTGTTCTCTTCGACGAGTCGTACATACGGGAATTCAGCTTGCGGGTACTTGTAGAGCGCGCGCATGTAGGAATGCGTCGGCGACGAGTCGAGATAGAAGTAGCACTCTTTGACGTCCTCGCCGTGGTTGCCCTGCGGGTTGGTGAGTCCGTACAGACGCTCCTTCAGAATTGGATCGCGTTCATTCCACAGCGCGAGCGCGAACGCGAGGCGGCACTGGCGGTCGGTGATGCCGAGCAGCCCGTCCTCGCCCCAGCGGTACGTGCGGCTGCGCGCGTGATCGTGTGGGAAGTACGTCCAGCATGAGTTGTCCGCCGAGTAGTCTTCGCGCACCGTGCCCCACTGCCGCTCGGACAGGTACGGCCCCCAGCGTTTCCAGTTGCGCGTCCGCGCGGCGTCTTCAGAGAGGCGTCGCCGCTCCGCCGCGCCGGGTTCGTTGGCAGTCGTCATCATCTAATCGAGTCTCTGGTAGGACAACTTTTCAAATTGTCCCGGAGGGACTGCATGATAATAGCCCAGCGATTCATCCATTGGTGCCTACACAAGTTACATGCAAGCCTCATTCAGCCACGAAGTGGCGACATTCAATAGCCCGGCGCAGCGCGCCGGGTATCGAGTGCGGTGTTCGTCCCAGCCCTGACAGGGCGTCATACCCGTTATCTCGCCCTGTCAAGGC
>JACDEG010000070.1 GCA_013816505.1 Pyrinomonadaceae bacterium
ATTTACCAATTTCTTCTGATCTGAAAAACCCATCCTCGCCCGACCGACGATTCAGCCGCCGAGAGTTGCGATAACGTTGGCCCGTCGGCACAACGCTTGCCCATCTATGTGAATGGAAGCAGCGTTAGTGCTGCTTCGTTCCGTTTTCAATCAAGAAATTCCAGATTTTCGGAAACGATGGCGGCACTCGAAAGTTTAGTAACGGAGGTACAACGAAAGTGAAAGAACGAAGTTATTCCATCCTCGGCATCATCCTCGCGACCGCGCTGTTAATCGCGTTCGGCGGCGCGCCGGCGGCGCACGCACAGCAGACGACGGGGAACGTGCGCGGCACCGTCAGCGACCAGACCGGCGCGGTCGTCCCCGGCGCGAAAGTAACGATCATTAATCGGCAGACGAACAACGCGCAGACCGCGCAAACCGGCGACGACGGCCAGTACCAATTCAACAATCTGCTCCCCGGCGATTACACCATCAACGTCGAGGCCGCGAACTTCAAGGGGCTGACGCTGAACGACGTGCGCGTCGAGTTGAATCAGACCACGGACGTCCCGACGCAGCTTCAGGTCGGCTTACAAGGCGAGGTGATCGAAGTCTCGGCGGGCGGCGCGGAGTTGGTCGACACGACGACGACGAGCCTGTCGAAGAGCTTCACCGAGCGGCAGGTCGTCGAGTTGGCGCAGACCAACGTCGGCGGCGCGTTCGGCGGTGGCGTCAATAACCTCGCGCTGCTTGCGCCGAACGTCACGTCGTCGGGCGGCGTCGGCGTCGGCACCGGCGGAGCGGTCGGCGGCCAGCGCCCGCGCAACAACAACTTCCAACTCGACGGCGTCGACAACAACCGCAAGGACGTGACCGGCCCGACCGTCTACATCTCGCCGGAGAATGTCGCGGAGTTTTCGTTGCTGCAAAATCAGTTCTCGGCGGAGTTCGCGCGCTCGAACGGTGGGCAGTTCATCACCGTCACGAAGAGCGGCACGAACGATATTCACGGGTCGGCTTTCGGCTTCTTCCGCAACCGCTACTTAAACGCGCTCGACACGCTGCAAAAGAACGCGGGCTTGATTCGCGAAAGGATTCCCGGTCGGGAGGGGGACTTCTTCCCGCGTGACGACTTCTTCCGCGGCGGCTTCAACCTCGGCGGGCCGGTCTATTTCCCACGTTTCGGCGAGGGCGGGCCAACTTACTATAGCGGCAAGAACAAACTCTTCTTCTACATTGGATATGAGCGGCTACAGGAGGGCACGGCGGCTGGCGCGGGCGGCATCTCGGCTCCGACGGCGGCCGGGTTTGCGACCATCAACGCACTGCCCGGGCTGTCGGCGGCGAACCGGGCGATCTTTAATCAGTTCGTCCCCGTCGCATCCACACAAACCGACACCGCCGACTTCTGCCGCGTCCCGCGCGCTGGCGGCGAGTGTCCCGCCGGGCAGTCGCTGGTGATCCCCATCGGCGATGTGGCGATCCCGTCGCCGAGCTTCACGAAGCAAAACCACTTTCTGCTGAACATGGATTACAACCAGAGCGACCAGACGCAGCACCGCTTCCGATTCACATTCACCAACACGGCGGACATCGACACTGAGGCCAACCTGCCGGCGTTCTTCATCGCGCTGCCGATTCAGGGGCGCCTCTTCTCGTACACGCTGCTGCACAACTTCACGCCGAACCTGATTAACGAAACGCGCATCGCGTACCGGCGCTTCTCGCAACCGATCACAGTCCCGACCGATCTCACATTTCCCGGACTCAGCGGCGTGTTCCCGAACATCGGGCTGCGCGACCTCGGTCTCGACATCGGGCCGAACCCGAATGGGCCGCAAACCTATGTCGAAAATAACTATCAGGTCGTCAACAATCTGACGTACCTCGCCGGCAAACACTCATTCAAATTCGGCGGCGACTTCCGCCGCGTCATCTCGCCGCAGTCGTTCGTGCAGCGCGAGCGCGGCGACTATCAGTACAACACCTTCGATCTCTTTCTGCAGGACGTCAGCCCGGACGCTCTCGCTGAGCGGACTGTTGGCGCGTCGCCCTACTACGGCGACCAACACGTTCTGTTCGCGTTCGTGCAGGACGATTGGCACATTCGACCGAACGTGACGCTCAACCTCGGCGTCAACTACTCGTATCAGGAAATGCCGAAGGGCGCGAAGCTGCAAGCTTTAAACGCCATCGCTTCGGTGCCGGGACTGGTCGAGTTCCGCGAGCCGAAAGAGCAGTTGAAGAACTTCGCGCCGAAGGTCGGTATCGCCTACGCGCCGGACTTCAACTCGGGACTTTTGGGACGCCTGTTCGGGGCGAGCGGCAAGAGTTCGATCCGTGCCGGCTTCTCGATGGGCTACGACTACATCTTTGACAATCTCTACGTCCTGTCGCTGCCGCCGCAGTCGAACCAGACGGTCAACGTCGACACGACCGCGGCGCTACCCAACTTCCTCGCGAACGGCGCCATCCCGAATACGCCCGTCGCGGTGGAGAACGACCCGGCGGCGACGCGGGCGGTGACCGGCTCGTTCATCCCCGACCAGGAGGTGCCATATTCGCTGTCGTGGTCGCTTAGCTTCCAGCGTCAGTTCCTTCAGAACTGGTCAATCGAGACACGCTACCTCGGCACGCGCGGCATCCACCTGCTGACGCAGAACCGCATCAACCGCCAACCGAAAGCGTCGCCGGAAATCGGCGGGTTGCCGACGTTTCTGCAAACTCCGTCGCAGGCGCAACTCGACGCGCTGACCCTGACGCTTGATGACATCGAGGCGCGCCCCAACTACGTCCCGCGGTTCGCCAACGCCGGATTCAACGACGCCAACCTCCTCGGCTTTTTGTCGAACGGAAATTCCACGTACCACGGCGCGTCGATGCAATTGATCCGCCGCTTTTCAGAAGGGTTCCAGACGAGCGCGGCGTACACGTGGAGCCACCTCATCGACGACACGACCGCTGAAGTCTTCTCGACGGTGTTGAGTCCGCGGCGCGTCGAAGACTTTCAGAATCTGCGTGCCGAGCGGGCCGACTCAGCGCTCGACCGGCGACACCGTTTCGTGGTCGGAACCATCTATGAGTTGCCGTTCTTCCGCAACAACTCGAACGCTTTTCTCCGCACCGTGCTTGGCGGCTTCACCTTCTCCGGCACATACACGCTTGAGTCGGGGCAGAAGGCGACAGTGCTCAGTGGCATCGACGCCAACCGAAACGACGACGCAGCTGCTGACCGCGCCATCCGCAACGTAAACGGCGTGCGGAACACGGCGAGCACCGTGTCGGCATTGACTAACAGTGCCGGTCAGGTGGTTGGTTACGTCGCCGACAACGCAAACGCCGAGTACATCCAGACCGGACTCGGCGCCGTCTCCAACTCGGCGCGCAACACGCTGCAACTGCCCGCGATCAACAACCTCGATTTCTCGATCTTCAAAAACTTCCGCATGGGAGAGACGCGTCGGATTCAACTCCGCGCTGATCTCTTCAACCTGTTCAATCACCCGCAGTACATTCCGGGGTCGCCGAACGACGTGGCCCCGATTGACTCGGTCGCGGTCGGGCAGGTGAACACGATCTTTGAGGGCAACACTGACTTCAACCGCCCGCAGAATGTGTTCAGCAGCAACCCGCGCGTCATTCAAGTGGCACTGCGGTTCGACTTTTAATTGGTCGTGCGGTCACGCTCGGCTTTGAATACCTGGGAGGCGGCGCGAGAAAGTGCCGCCTCCTTTTTGTCTTTAACCTCAGCCGTGACAGATGACAAGTGACAAGTGACAGGTGACAAGAAAGAGCTAAAGCATGTAAATTTTTGCGAGCGGAGCCAATGTGTTCTGATAAAGATTCTGGCTGACAGGACGACTCCTGTGCAGCACAGAACCCAATCTTTCCTGTCACCCGTCACGTTTGAGTTAGTGGTGCGGTAGAACCAGGTGCTTTAATTGAGCGCGGGCGCGGCTTCCGGCCCGTCGCGGATGACGGCCACCGTCAAAGCGTGTCGGCGGACGTATGTGCCGGGGCGCGCCGCGAAAAAAGAGTGGGGGTAAAAATATGACGCCTCGGCATTACCGCTGGGCCTTAGTGTGGGGGAGTTGCACGCTGGTCGGACTCTTCTTCGCGGCCCAGCTTTATTTCGTCCTACTGTCCACGAAGTACCCGGTCTCTTTTCCGCGCGCCCTCGTCTGGCAACTTTGCGCCGCGTATCTGATTGCGCTGGTCACACCGGCGGTGCTGTGGCTCTGCCGCAGTTACCCGTTTGAGCGGTCGCACTGGCTTCGTCGTTTGCTGATTCATATCGTCGCCGGGAGTGTGATCGGGTTCGCGCTGGCACTCGGCCACGTCGCCCTCGATATGTATTTCGGAAAATACCTGAGCACATCGCTTCACAACTTGTTCCGCCTCTCTTTCGGACTCCTCGACAGGGAGTTGCTGTTCTACTGGTTCATCGTTTTGTCGAACCACGCCTTCAACTATTACCAACGCTTTGAGCGCGAAGAACTGCGGGCGGAGCGCCTCCGGTCACAACTCGCGCAG
This sequence comes from Pyrinomonadaceae bacterium, assembly GCA_013816505.1. Lineage (GTDB taxonomy): Bacteria > Acidobacteriota > Blastocatellia > Pyrinomonadales > Pyrinomonadaceae > JACDEG01. The sequence continues at coordinate 4,516 of JACDEG010000070.1, forward strand.
TCGCAACTCCAAGCACTGAAGATGCAGTTGCACCCGCACTTCCTCTTCAATACGCTCAACTCGATTTCTGAACTTATATACAAAAATCCGGATGCCGCCGAGCAGATGGTGACGCAGTTGAGCGATATGTTGCGACTGAGTCTCGACAAAGTCGGCGTGCAGGAGATTTCCTTAAAGCAGGAACTCGAGTTTCTGAAAAAGTATTTAGATATTGAACAGTCGCGCTTCGCCGAACGTTTAAGGGTCAGCATCGAAATTCAACCCGACGTCCTTGATGCGTACGTCCCCAACATGATCTTGCAGCCGCTGGTGGAGAATGCCGTCCGCCACGGCATCGCCCCGCGGTCTGGGGGCGGGTGCATCGCCATCAGCGCCCGGCGTGACAACGGGATGCTGCGGTTGGAGGTCACGGACGACGGGCGCGGCCTGCCGGAAAACATGGATCATATTTATTCGAGAGGAAACGGCGTCGGCTTAGCCAACACGCAGGCACGTCTGGAGCATCTCTACGGAGTCACTCATCGCTTCAAGTTGAGCAGCACGCCCGGCCACGGGTTGACGGTAAGCTTGTCCATCCCATTCAGGGAGAACGCGAGAGACACGGATGACGAAGATTCAGGCACTGATCGTTGACGACGAACCGCTGGCCCGCGAGCGCGTCCGGCGCTTTCTTGACGCCGAGCCGGATGTCGAAGTCATCGGCGAGTGCTGCGACGGATTGGAGGCCGTCGCGATGATCCAAAACCTTCAGCCCAGCCTTGTCTTCCTGGATATCGAACTGCCTGAACTCGATGGCTTCGGGGTGCTCGAAAAGATCGGCGTCGAGCACATGCCGCCGATCATCTTCACTACCGCTTACGACCAGCACGCGCTGCGTGCATTTGACGTACACGCCGTCGATTACCTGCTCAAGCCGTACAATCATGAGCGCTTCCGGCGTGCGTTGGAGCGCGTCCGGGCGCAGGCGCAAAACGGCCACGAAAGCGGCAACCTCGACGAACGCCTCCGCGCGCTGCTGGAAACTTTAAGACCGGAGCACAAGTACCTCGAGCGCCTGATGATTAAAGCGTCGGGCCGCGTTATCTTCCTGCCGACCAGCGAACTTGACTGGATCGAGGCCGAAGGCAATTACCTGCGGCTGCACGCGGGGCGCGAAGCCTACCTGCTGCGCGAGACGATGAACCACCTCGCCGCGAAGCTCGACCCACACAAATTCGCGCGCATCCACCGCTCGACGCTGGTCAACGTCGAGCGGATCAAGGAACTACAGCCGATGTTCGGCGGCGACTATGTGGTCATCCTCCGCGATGGCACGCAATTGACCCTCAGCCGCAGCTATCGCGACAAACTGCTGGAGCACTTCTAACGACTCGACCCGCCTGCCCGCGCATAATCTCGTCCCACCAGTCCACCGCTCGTCACCGCGTCCGCGCGCCTCGTCACATTTCTGTTGAGACTCTCCACAGGCGGGCTAGACTGCGCGCTGACACCGAAGTACGAGCGTCAGCGATTGGAACCGGGACGATCCCGCCGGCGCTCGTGTCTTCGGAAATTGGTCGGGCACGCGTCGTCAACCTGGCCGTCGATGGCACACGGTTGAGCGTTCTCGCGCCACCGAACTTTAAAGATGTAGCTTGCGAGTCTATGAGGTATAAAGGCATGAGGGGAGCAACCGCGTGGAGACACGACAGTATCGCTCTGGTGGACTCACTGGAGAGAGTGGATGGGCCGGCGAGGATAACCCCGACCGGCGGCCCCGGCGGGCGGCGCGACCTGCCGCAACTGACCGAGAAGATTGATTTGTTGAAAAGCATGGCGCTTACCTTGTTGTACGAGGTGAGGGCTTTGAACGGAGCGGCGACGATTGATATTCAGAACGGCATCGACTTTTACGAAGAGGTGCGACGCTTCGAGACCGAGTTGATTAAGCTCGCGCTTGAACAGACGGGCGGCCACCAGATTCGCGCCGCGCGCCTGCTGGGACTGAAAGTGACGACCCTCAACTCAATCATCAAGCGTTACCAAATTACCTGCCAAGCCCCCGCCGACGAAGCGGACGCGGTTGATGAGAATCCGCAATTATCAAACGTAAGCTCGATGTAAGCGGGACTGATGCCACCAGCCCGCTCGGAGCAGGCGGCCAAGATAAGAATGCGGCGGCCCGGACGCCGCTTTTTCTTCGCTTACAGCTTCACTCCCGCCACGCCATCGGCGATAACCCCCGATGTGCTCACGCGAGACTCACGCTAAGCAACATCAAACCTCTCGACATGTGCGCGCGACGGCGGATGTTCCATCCGTCTCTCACACTTGGCTAACATCCTTCCGAAAATGTGGAAAGCGTTCCGACAACCCTCGTTTGCAAATCTGTATTTCCCTCCAAATTAATCAAGACAAAATTCATTCCCGTTCGACCGCCTCTCGACCGGAGCGCGGCGGAGCGCGGCGTGCTTATCTAACACACTTCGCGGCACACATTTTGCGATTTTTGTTTTAGACGGAGGTTGGGGCCTCCGTCGTTTTCTGATTCGTGCCGACGCGTCCAAATTCTCGGATGGCGCGAGAGCTTTTCAGATCAGCGTGCCTTCAAGGATTAAGTGTGCGGTAAACAAAAAGACTTACCTGTGGCGACTCGCGCTACAACTTTCAGGAGAGATCAAATGAGAATCAGAGTTATCATACTAGCCACCGCGCTGTTCGGGCTGTCGCTCGTCGCCGCGGCACAAACAAGTCGCGGCACGGTGAGCGGCGTGGTCACCGATACGGCGGGCGCGGTTGTTCCCGGTGCGTCTGTCACGCTGACCAGCGACGCGACTAATCAAGCCCGCACGACAGTGTCTAACGAGGAAGGGTTTTATCGCTTCGATGCGGTCGAGCTTGGCATATATTCCGTTCAAATCACTGCGACGAACTTCGGTCCGGTGACGAAGAACGGGATTACCGTGAATGCTAATCAGACTTCTTCCGTGGACACGCAACTGACCCCCGGCGTCCAGCAGATCACCATCGATGTTATCTCGGAAGCGGGCGCTGCGCTGCAAACCGAAGCGCCGGTGCGCGGCGGCAACATCTCTGAGCGGCAGGTAACGGAGTTGCCGTTCGCCGGACGCAACCCGGTTTCGCTCGCGCTGACGCTGCCCGGAGTATCCAGTAACCGTGGCGGCTCGGGCGTCGATACTTTTTCTGTCAACGGTGCGCGCGGTCGTTCCAACAATTTTCTGATCGACGGCACCGAGAACAACGACATTTCCGTCGCCGGCCAGGGCTTCCAGATCACCAACCCCGACGCCGTACAGGAAGTTTCGGTGCAGACTTCGAACTACGACGCTGAGTTCGGGCGCGCAGGTGGCGCTGTCATCAACACGATCACTAAGGGCGGCACCAACGAATTCCACGGCACGCTTTCTTACCTGCTCGATTCACGGCGCGACGACGCGATTACCAGTTCGGAGTCGCGCGATCTTGATATTGCGCGGAACGGACTGCCGTTCGGCATCGAGAATATTTTTTCCGGCACCATCGGCGGACCGGTCTTCCTGCCGCGCTTCGGCGAGGGTGGGCCGGCTGTCTACAACGGGCGCGACCGGACATTTTTCTTCGGCGCATACCAAGAGGATCGGCGGCGCTCGACGGGACAAGCGCAGTTAAGCACGCCGACGGCGGCGGGACGCGCTCGCTTGCGCGCCCTCTTCCCGCAGGGGACGAATGGCAACGTCGACCTCTACCTCAACGCGACGCAAAATTCAGTGGGCACTGCAAGTCCGCAAAACTTTCCGCTCGGCGCGCTGGCGGACGGTGCCGACCGTGGCGACATCCAGTTCGGCTCATTCTTCAAAAACTTTGCGAGCACCTTCACCGAACGTCAGTGGCAAGTACGTATTGACCACAAGCTGAGCGACAACGATCAGCTTTCGGGGCGATTCCTGTCTGACCAGCAGAGAGAGCCGAAAGGCGGATCGGCTAATGCGTTGGATGGCTTCGAGGGCGACTTCGCCGCGAAGTACTACAATTTCCTACTTGCCGAAACGCACGTCTTCTCGCCGAGTCTGACCAACGAAGCGCGCATCGCTTACAACCGCATCCAATTCGGCTTCCCGCTGTCTGACCCGAGTGGCCCGGCGAGCGTGCTTCCGCAGATCGTCTTCTCCGCGGCGCAGATTTCTTTTCTGGGTGCTTCACCGAGCTTCCCGCAGGGGCGCACCGCGAACAACTACGTCATCCAAGACACGATGACCCACGTGCGCGGCGACCACACGTTCCGCTTCGGCGTGGACTTCCTGCGACAGATTTCGACGCAGACGGCGCCGGCCGCCCCGCGCGGCATCCTGACTTACACGGCCGCCACCGGCTTCACGGCTTTCGCCAACTTCGTTGACGATTTCGGCGGCAACGGCAACGCCGCCCGCGACTTCGGAAGCGCCGTTTACTTCCCGTCGCTCTACCGCACCGCGGCCTTCTTCCAGGACCGTTGGAAGGCGAGTGAGGCACTGACCCTAACGCTCGGTCTGCGTTACGAATACTTCGGGACGCCGTTCAACACGCTTCGCACGCCGGCCTTCACGGGTCTGTTCAACGTTGACCCGGTCACTTTCACCGGCCCGTTCAGCCAGCCGAACCAAGTGGCGAAGGATCGGAATAATTTTGCGCCGACGTTGGGCATCGCCTACTCGCCGTCGTTCACCGACGGCGTGCTCGGCACTCTCGTCGGCGAGAGACGAACGGTGCTGCGGGCCGGTTATCAGATCGGCTACGATTCCTTCTTCAATAACATTGCGTCGAACGCGGCCAGTTCTTCGCCTAACCTTATTGCGAGCGTCTTTACGTCGTCGGTCAGCGGCGCGAACCCGCGCGGCTTTGCGCAGCTTAGTTCGCTTTTCCCGTCCGTCCCAGACCCGCTCACACCGCGTAGCGGCCAGACGCTGATCGAGCCTAATCTGGTCAACCCTTATTACCAGCGGTGGTCAGTTGGGGTGCAGCGGGAATTGCCCTACAACCTGATCGTGGACGCTTCCTACGTCGGCTCGAAGGGCACGAAGCTCTACATCAACGAAGAGGGCAATCCGACGGTGAGACCGGAACTCCGCATCACACCCGCCGGCTATCTCGGCCCCACCAACTGCACGCCGAACGGCACCATCACGGCGGCGCAGGCGCGTCCCGGCTTCTTGGCGGGCAGACCGTGCCCGCTGACAGGCAGGCTCGATAATCTTCAGGGTGGGCGGACGGTGCGCACCAACGGCGGCTCGTCCATCTACCACGCGGGCCAGCTCGAAGTTAGACGCCGCTTCGCCGACAACTTCACGCTATCGGGCGCCTACACGTTTTCTAAATTGATTAGCAACGCGGACGACGTTTTCAATTCGGTTGCTAATGGTATTGCGAACGCGGCCTTCTTCCAGACGCCGGCAATCTTTGGCGGCGACCGCCTCGACCGCGGCCTCTCGCTTATTGATCGCCCGCACCGCGCTTCGATTACTTACGTTTATGAACTGCCGTTCTTCAGGGAGCAGCGCGGCGCGTTGGGGCGCATACTCGGCGGGTTTCAATTCTCAGGCGTGACAACGTTTGAGTCGGGCGTGCCACTCACCGTCTCCAACGGTCTCGACGGCGACGGCATCGGCGGTGTGACCAATGACCGGCCCAACTTAAATCCGAACGGGCAGCGCGGCGTGCGCGCCAGACCGGTCGTTGATAGCGTCACCTTGTCAACCACCTTCGGGAAGATACTGCGCTACGAAAACCCGGATGTGGTCGTCGGTCGGACGGCGAACGGGGCAGACATCTTTGCCACAATTGACCCGAACACGGCTCAGTTCATCGTCAACCCGACCTACATCGCCGGGAATCAATTCGAGTCGGGTATCGCACGCGTTGGCACGCTCGGTCGCAACACGCAGCGCACGCCGGGCATCAACAACTTCGACTTCAACATCCTGAAACGGACGCGGATTTCAGAGACGACGAGTCTCGAATTCCGCACGGAGTTCTACAACATCTTCAACCATCCGCAGTACGGTACTAAAAGCGCAAGCCCGTTTGCGCCCGAAGGCAATCCGCTGAACGCCAACTTTATTCCGGCGAACGCCAACGGTTCGGGTTCAGGTCTCTTCCTTCAGCCGAACACGTCGGCCTCCGACGGCGGCGGGCGGGTGATTCGTTATCAGTTGAAGTTTATCTTCTGAGTCGAGCGCATGCTCGAAAGAGAGCGGAGGATTTAGTCTAATCGCCGTCGTGGTTGTGGGGCAGTGTCATCCATCGGGTGGCACTGCCCTCGCGTTTTGTGCCCAACTCCGGGTGAGTGACTGTCTGATCATATTAGCTCCTCTCACAACCTCGTCATAAAACTCGGTTCGGTCGTCACAAATCCGTTTTTCAAATCGGAGGCAAACGCTTGAAATCCCAAAGTGCGTCGCGCGGCTTTCGGGCATCACTGTCGCCGACTTCGTTGCGCGACCGCGCATTGATAAGCCACTCCCGACGGAACTGACCAAGTAGTGACTGATTAAAAGTCGTCAATTGTGAATTGGTGTCAGTCTTTTCTATTCACGATTGACGATTCACGTTTCTGCATTGCTAATGTTCAGGAGGCAAGCTGATTGGGCGTCGGCTGCAACAGCAGCGTTCGGCAGCGCTTTCAAAAACATCGAGCTACTTTTGTGAGACAAGAACCAACCCCAAAACGCAAAGCGCGATCCCAAGAACATTCCATACAGATAAGTTCTCTTTGAAAATGACGACGCCAATCGGAATCAACAGCACAGTTACGGCGATACTCATGGTGATTGCCGCAACGCTGATGTTCCAACCAACTCTATATGCCAACAGAAATCCCACTTCAATTGCAGCCGCACCAATGCCGACACCAACAACCGCCCAGTTCGATTCTTTAACCGTACTCAGGAAGGATTTATCAGCCGAATAAAAGACGGCGCAAATCAAGCACGCAGTGATGCTAACGACATAGGCAAGCATCAGCGCGAAAAGCGGGTTGACTGTTTTTGGAATGGACTTCTGTGAGAAATGATAAAGAAGACCACCGCCTACCGTTAAGGCGATTGGAAGATAAAATGACTTCATGAATTTATAGTTCCCGCTCCATGAGGATGTCGGTCTGCCAGTCAGCACCTAACTGAAACACATGCTCGCCGACCTCGCGAAAATCCCATTTGCGGTAGAACGCTTGCGCGCGCCCGTTGCGTTCCCACACGCCGAGCCAAAGGGTTTGATGTCCCGCCCGTCGAGCCTCATCAATGCACGCGCGCATCAACGCTTCTCCAACACCGCGACCAAGCCATTCCTTAGACACATACAATCGTACCAGCTCGATAGGCTTTTCACCTTCGACCCCTTCCAACGCATCGCCCGCATGAAGCCTGGCGTAACCTGCTGCGACTCCACCAATCTCAGCAATCAGGAAAGTAGATAGAGCGTCGGCTAACTCTGCCGCCTGGTGTGCAGGACTGAACGAAGAAGCGAGGTAAGCAGCCATATCTTCAGGCGTGTTATCGGCAGCGAAGGTTTCGAAGAACGTGCGTGCGCCTAATTCAGCCAGCAAGTCGGCATCATCAGAATTGGCACGGCGAATAGTAGGCTTAGACTTGAGGTTCATAATTTTTCAAATGAGCATGACCGGCAAACTGGTGCTCGGTGAATCACTCGCCGATTTGGGTGGATTGACCGTCGCCTATGACGCCTTCCAGAAATCTTTGGAAGGTAAGCCACGTCCCGCCGACATCGACGGCTTCACGCCGGAGCAGTGTTTCTTCCTAGGATGGGCGGCAGGTCTGAGCTACGACCTACACGCCGCAGGCCGCGCGCTTGCAGGCGCTGAATGGCCCACACCCGATCTCGCGCTTCCGCGCCAACGGCCCCGCTCTCCAACATGCCCTCCTTCGCCGCTGCGTTCGGCTGCAAACAGGGCGACCCGATGATGCGCCCCGCGAGCGACCGCTACCAGGTTTGGTAGCGCCGCAACGTCGCGCTGTAGATAATCGAAAGCCCTGTCAGCAGAAGGATGTCTTCCGCTTCTGACAGGGCTTTTGATCAGATGCTGCGCTTAGCCAAGAATACTATCGGCCTTGATCGTCAGCGCGAAGCCTGAAATGGTCTTGGCTGCTAATGTCTCGCCGCGTTTAACCAGACGGATTTCACGGTATGCTTCCCCAAGAGGCTGTGTATAAATCTCAACAGTGTCTTTCGGTAAATTGATGAGCCACACTTCGGGAATTCCTGCCTGCGCATACAGAGGCATTTTTATTTCACGATCATACTCAACCGAAGAATCAGCCACTTCAATAATCAACAACACGTCTGCCGGCTGCGGATTAGGTTGAGCATAGAAATCATCACGGCGCTTCAGCAAAGCGACATCGGGCAACGGCTCGGAATAGTCATTGATCTGTACAGGATTCTGCACCCAAACAATTGCCTGATCGCTGACTAGCCGACCCAGAAGTTCAGTCAATCTCCCGACACACGCCGCATGACGGCTACCAATCGGATTCATCTCGACAATCTCGCCTTCGATTAGCTCAACACGGTCGTTTTCCGACAGCACGCCAGCCGCAGCCATCCGGTAGTATTCGGTAATATTGAAATGTCGTCTTGCAAATTGAACTGACATCGTTTCTCACATCCTTCAGCCAAGTCGCATGCTAGCACATCATGAGAACATTGCACTCCTCTCGCGCCATTGGTTATGAACGCGGCAACCAGTGACAGTAATGAGTGACTCCTTTTCATCAACGTTCTTCCATTACACTTTCTGCTAAGAGTAATAACAAAGTCGCACTGAGAAACCGGCTGGAAAGTCAGTTCCGAATCTCGCCTACTTAACGCTGAACGGCGGCTTGGTGCGATCCATGTCGGCTTCCCACGAGCGGAGGCGGTCGCGCATCTGTCTTAACACTTCCTGATTTTGATAGCCGATGTCGTAGCGTTCGCTCGCATCTTTCTCCAGATCGAAGAGCAGTTCGATGCCGCCGTCGCGGAGCATCTTCCATTTGCCTTGGCGCACGGCTTTCTGTTTGCGCTCGTCGCGCGCGATGCGCCAGAAGAAGGTGCGCTCGATGTATGGCGCGCGGCCTTGCAGCACGGGCAGGATGTTCACGCCGTCGAGTCGTCTCCCGGCGGGCAGCGCGGTTTCGGTCGCGGCGAGGATGGTGGCTGTCCAGTCCATCGTAATCATCGGGTGGTTGGAGACCTTACCCGCCGGAAGCTCAGCCGGCCAGCGCGCGAGGCAGGGCACGCGGATGCCGCCCTCCCACAGCGTCGCTTTGCGGTGCGCGAGCGGCGCGTTGATCGAGAAGCGTTCGCCGCCGTTGTCATTCGTGAAGACGACGAGCGTGTTACGCGCGAGGTGGTGGCGGTCGAGCGCGGCGAGGATTTGCCCGACTCCCGAATCTACTCGTTCAATCATCTTGAGGTAATCGGCGCGCGTGCCCCTCGACCAATTCTCGCGCGTGCGGATGTCGTCGGGTTTGTCTGGCGGTTGGAACGGCCAGTGCGGGGCGTTGTATGCGACGTACATGAAGAAAGGTTCGCGGGCGTGGCGCTCGACGTACCGGGCGGCGCGCTCGGTGATAAGGTCGGTGAGATAGCCCGGCTTGTCCGTCGGCGTCGCGCCCTCGTAAAGCTCAAGCTCGCCGTTGTCACCCTTGTGCGAATACATGTCGGCGTTGCCGCCGAGGATGCCGAAGAATTCGTCGAAGCCGTGCGCGTTGGGGCCGTGCTCCGGCTTGTAGCCTAAGTGCCATTTGCCGAAAAGCGCCGTTCGATAGCCACTGCCTTTGAGCAAGCGGGCGATGGATGTTTCCGAAGCCAGCAAGCCGGGTTCTGTGTCGCCGGTGCGAATCGCCCACTCAAGGCCGACACGCTGCTGGTAACGACCCGTGATGAAGCCCGCGCGCGTCGGTGTGCAGACAGGGCCGTTCGAGTAGCAGTCGGTGAGCCGCACGCCTTCGCGGGCGAGGCGGTCGAGACGCGGCGTGCGAATGTCGCGCGCGCCGTAGCTGCCGATGTCGGCGTAGCCCAAGTCGTCAACGAGGATGAAGATGACGTTGGGCTTTTGGCGGCTGCCGGAAGAAATTTGCCGTCCCGTCGTTTTGACAACTCCGGTCGCAGCGACAGGGAGCCACGCGGTCAACAACGTGAGGAGCACGGCGAGTAATTTCATTTTTTATGTGTCCTTAACGGAAAGCGGGCACGACGAAGCTACTGCCATCAGATAGGCATTCTGGAAAAGCGGCAGAATTGGTAAAAGAAGTTGATTAGTGGCCGACGACGGCGCCGGCGGCGCAGGCGCGCGCGGGGTGTCGTTCGTGTTTGGCGCAGGCGTGGGCGAGTGCCTGATCGATGCGCGGCTCGATTTTGCATTCGGGCTTGCGGCAGACGGCGCAGAGTTCGGAGACGACGAGGTAACGAGCGCGCTCAAGCATCCGTTGCTCGCGGAACGAGAGCGGTTTGATGTGGCTGAGGTACGTGAGATTTTTTAGAACGTCGGCGGCCTCGAAGATGTCACCGGAGCGCATTCGTTCGGAGAAGTCTTTGAAGCGGTCCTTCCAATCGTTCGGTGGCGCCGCGAAATCGTCAGCGAGATTCTTCAAAAGCATCTCGCACTCCGCCGACGAGATCGGAGAGCGGAGGCCGACTTCACTGGCGTTGGCGACGGGGACGAGGACGACCGAGTTGGTGGCGGCAAGACGGAGGGTATAGAAGGGAAGCGTTGTTGCGCCGATCTGTTTTTGCTCAATCTGCTCGATAACGCCAATCCCGTGGTTCGGGTAAATCACTTTCTGACCGACTTTGAAACCCATCGCTCACCTCCGGTAGTTACAAAAAAAAACAAGGCCGCATCGCACATGGGTGATTAAACTCCCCTGGGGGATCGGCGACGCGACCGGCGTCTTGTGTTACTGAATTCTCACGAAAGTGTAACAAGCGCCCTTACGAAGCGTCAAGCATCATCTTTCCGCGACCGCGTGACCGTGGCGGGTCTTACTCGATGCGGCGTTGCCTTTGAGAGAAAGCGGTTTCTTCATCTTTGTCCAATGTAGACGCGACAGACAGATGCGTACTACTACCTAAATCGGTAAGTTCAAAGTTGACGATCAGCCGCCTGATTTCAGCGAAGTGTTTCATCTTGCGTTCGATCATCATCTCGATAATGCTCCGAAAATCTTTGTCATCCGGCATCTGTAAATTTGCAAGCAAGGCATTGACCATCTCTTGCCGCTTCTCTTCCGGAAGGATGGCGGCATTCCAAGCCAGAACCGCAATCACCAGCAGCTTCCGGTGCTCATCCACCGTGTTCACCCGTTTCATGTAAGGCTTGATGAACTCCGTCAGCACCTCAGACATCTTCACTTCGCCATCTGGATTGAAGATGACTTTCTGACCTTCTATCAAACCATCTTTCTGCATCGTCTGCTTGAAAGCGAGCAATGGATTGGACGGTTTCTTGCGGCCCTTCTTTCTGAAAGAATTTAGTGTACTCATGAGAACCCTCCGTTGTGACCACGAGCTTGTGTCTCTAAACTAAATGATAAATCACTTGAGGAACAATCGGCGAACGTCGATGATGTAGAGTAAATGCCGTCTGCGGTTAAGCAGTCACCGCGGCGCGATTCGGCGTCGGTTATGCGCCTGGCAATTTAGGCGCTCGACTCGTCTTTTGTCCAGGTGAGCAGGCCCCGGCGTTCGAGCGCGGCCTGCAACGCCGGCTCGATCTGCGAGCGAATATGCGCGTTGGCATAGCCGACCCACGCGACCTCGGCATGCACGTCGAGCGGCGCTTGCAGGGCTTCTCCGTGCGCGCCGGTGACGATCACGCCCGCTTCGCGCGCAATCATCTCGGTACACAGGTCGTAAGGGTGGCAGCAAATGCCAAGCGCCTGCCCGCGCTCCGCCAGCCAGCCTTCGAACAGCGGGCGCACGTCGGCCACGAAGCGGTCGTGCCCGGCCATCAACTCGTACAACTGGCCGCCCGTCGAAAGATACTGATCTTCGAAGCACTGCGCCTTGCCACGCACCACCGGGCCGAGCGCGGCGCGCGCCACTTCGTCATCAATCGCCGCCAACTCGGCACGCGCGCCGGGGAAAAAGCGCGCGAGCATCGCGAACCCGTGGGCGATTGACCTCGCGCTCGAAGGCCGGAGCATGAACGGCGTCTGTGCGCCAGTCAGTCGGTTAAAGCGCGCGGCGTGCGCGCCCCCGCCGCGCTCCGCCCACAGCACGTCAGAGAGGTGTTGTTTGATAAGGGGAATTTCGGTCTGCACAGCCAGCACGATGTCCCGCAGATCGGTCGTCGGGCCACGGTTCGGCGCGACGCCGGTCAGCACCCACGCGCTGCGCTTCTGGTACATCAACCCGCGCGTGCCGTCTATCGGGTCGACGATGATGCGCCAGGCAGCCGCTTGCACCGACGAACCGCGTGGCAGCACGATTTTTCCCTCCGGCAAACCTTCCCCGATCAAAATCACCGGAACCGCCTGTGCGATCTCGCGCTCGACAAACTCGATCAGCAATTCCTCGCTGATGCAATCAACGGCGTAGATCGTGTCGCCCTCTTCTTCGCGCGCGATGGCGGCGAGCGACTCCACTGCCGACGCTTCGCTGGCCGCTACTACTGCGCCGCGGATCGTCTCGTGCAACCGCCGCAGAGGTTCGAGCAATGAACGCGGGTCGTCAGTCGAAAACGTAGTGTTCATCTGTCCTCACGTCTCAGGCAGTCACTGGCTTAATTCGCGCCGCGCGGCGTTGTAGGATCTGGTCGGCGATGACGCCGAACAAAATCACCGTGCCCATCACGGCGAAATTAAGCGAGCTGGGGATGCCGAGCAGGTTAACTAGATTCTGGAGCACCTGTAAGAGCGCGGTGCCGATCAGAATGC
>JACDEG010000482.1 GCA_013816505.1 Pyrinomonadaceae bacterium
ATGAAATGTGTCCCGGCTTCAGGTTGACAGCCTGAATCATGCTTGATTCGACGGAAATCAGTTTGCCCATCTCGTCTCCTGACATATTCGGTTTTGCTCTCCCAGGCGTCTTCACCTCTCAAAACTCGTAGCCGCGCGCGACCCAGTAGTGCCAGTCCGCCATTGCTTCCTTCGTCTCTGCATCGGGCTTAATCGCCTGCAACTGTGATAATGGGACGGCCAAATCTCGGTCTTGCCAGCGCACGGTGACAAACATTTCGTGCTGGCATTCGCGCTCCGGCGGCATCCCGGTTACTTCGACCTTTTCCCCGACGACGAGCGGCGAGACGGCGCGCGTCTCGATGCACTTGGCGTTGAAGGGAAAGCTCAGGTTCTCTTCAAGGTAGTAGTACCAGCCCATCGCTTGTTCTTCCGGGCCGTAAGCATCGACGATGATCTCCATCGTGATCCGCTCATCTCGCGCCTTATTCTCTTTGACTTGAGGCATGTTCTTTAATCCTATCCGGCAACGAATTCATCGCCGAACAATTCTTCGTCAAGCTGCTTGACGGAATCATACTGTTGCTTGGCCTGTGCCATCCGCTCGCCGAGTTGAGCGAATGTGTTTTCGCGTTCCGCCTCCGTCGTCTCGACCCACGCTTTGAAAATGGTTTCGGCGAACTCGCCTTCCTCGTCCATCTCGCCGAGTATCTGGCCGATCTCGCCGACGACTAACTCGAACATGTTGATCTTTTCATCGAGGACGCGCAGCACATGCTCTTCGAGCGTGCCGCGGACGACCGTGTTGAAGATGAAGACTTCGCGCGTCTGCCCGATGCGGTGGATACGCCCGATGCGCTGCTCAATCGCCATCGGATTCCACGGTAGGTCGAAGTTGACGAGGGTGTTGCAGAATTGCAGGTTGCGCCCCTCGCCGCCCGACTCGGTCGAGAGCAAAAGCGGCGCGTCCCGTTGAAAGTGCGCGATTGCTTCATCCTTCTCCGGCCCGCTCATCGCGCCCTCAAAGCGCACAAAGGGCATTGCTTGTTTCTCCAACAGATGCGACAGCCGGTCAAGCGTCTCGTGATGATGAACGAAGACGATCTTTTTCTCTTCCGCGTTGCGGTTGAGCAGTTCAAGCAGCGCCTTCTCTTTGATTGTCGGCCCGCTGTGCGCGAGCGCCTCGTAGCGGGCGGCGAGGTCGCGCCAGCCCTTGCTGTTTCCGTTTGCCTTGCTCTTGGAAGCGAAGCGCGTGATCGCATGCGCGGCGGTTGCCGGTGTCGAGCCTGCCGACGAGAGCAGATGCCGGAGCGCGAGGCGGTGCGCCGTGGTCTCGTTCGCATACGTTTCCTGCATGAGGCGATTCAATTCCGCGTAAGCGTCCGCTTCCTCCGCCGCAGGGTCGAGGCGCACCGTCACGGCATGACGCGGCGGCAGGCGCACGTCCACCAGCGAGCGCGTATTGCGGATCATCACGTCGCGCATCAGATCGCGCATTCGCTCGCGGTTCGCGGGCACGCGCGGTCGTCCGGTGGTCATATAACTCTGGCGAAACTCTTTTTCGGTTTTGAAAATCCCCGGTTTGAGCAGCGTCAACAAATTGTAGAGTTCGATGAGACTGTTCTGTACGGGAGTCGCGGAAAGCAGGAGCAGGAAACGTTTTTGCAGAGCGTTGACGAGTTTCCAGTTCTGCGTCTGGCGATTCTTCAAATGATGCGCTTCGTCCACGATCACGAGGTCGTAATTCTGTGCGGCGAGCAGTGAGAAATGTTCGGCGCGGCGGGCGGTGGCAATCGAAGCGATGACGCGCGGTTGCGCCCAGAACGCCGCCGCGTCGCTGCGCAACAGTCCGTCGTAGCTCGTCGCAAACTCGACATCGAACTTCGTCCGCATCTCCTCCTCCCACTGCCCGACGAGCGTGGCGGGCGTCAGGATCAGGACGCGCCGCGCCATGCCGCGCAACAGGTACTCCTTGAGCGCCATGCCCGCTTCGACGGTCTTGCCCAATCCAACTTCGTCCGCCAGCAACACACGCCCGCGAAATTGCTTGAGCACTTTCCGCACGGCTTCGGTTTGATACCAATAGGCATCTACGTTGTGCAGCATGGGCAAACAAAGTAACTCGTCGAAGCCTTGCAGTAATCCGAGGTGCGATAACTCGTAGCGCAAACGAAAGGCCGTTAAACCATCTGCTGCGCTCGCGTCGCCCACGCTTTCCGCCGGCACCACGTCGAATTTATCCGGCAGGCTGATGGCAATTGGAATCCGCGCTTCGGTGCGCGGCAGAGGGGCTGCTTCGTCAGCGAGGTCAGGCGTTTTAGTTTGAGATTGAAGCGAAACAGCATCAGCATCGAAGGCCGAAGCGTTTTCTTCTTTGTCGGGAGCGGAGGCGCGACTTTCTTTTTCACCCTTGCTCGTCTGGCCGTCTTTTCGGGCAGCGGCAGCGGCAGGCTTCCTCACTTTCTTTGGTGCGGGCGCCGCTGCCGCCGCACGGCGTTTCTCGGTGCGCTCGATCCTGTCGAGCCAGCCGCGCACCCAATACATCAGCGCCCAGCCGCCCGGCAAATTCCGGAAAGAGCTATGCAGCATGTAGTAGCCGTGCTGCTTCACAATCTGCGCGGCCTGCGCCCATCGCTCTGCCTGCGCCAGTGCGATGGCACGCAGCAAATATCCCTCTGCCTCAATCGGCCTGAAGCGTTTAGAGAAACGATGCTCGTAACGTAAACTGAGTTCCGGTCGTTCGGCGAACAGGGCCGTGAGCGCCGCCATCAACAGCAGTTCGGGATCGGACGGGTGAGACTGAAGCGCGGCTTGCGCCTCGCTCAGCATCTCACCTTCGCGGCGAACAATGCGTTCGAGCAAGTGTCGCTTCAAGCCGTCCAGATCATCCGCTATCGCGTGCATCGCGCCCGCGACCGGATGTGGGTCTTTCATTTCGCTCATAGACACAAGAATCTACAACAGCCCGGTTGATGGGATGAAGAGGTCAAACCACGTGGCTTCACAATCGAGGCTAAGATTAGAACATAGACATCCCGTTGTCAGCTAAACACCAGCAGATTCTCCGAGAGCAAACGGTTAATGGAGACGAGCCGGGTAGAGTCTTGCGCGATTTCGCGACCTTATTGGATTTTGTCGGCCAGAGGGAGGTCAAAGTCAGCGGCAAACACCAACTCTTGCCGATGAACCTACTGGCCGAACTCAACGCGCAACTCGCAAAACCTTTGCGTCTAGGCCTCAATCACCCGCAGCAGAAATGCTATCCACACATCAACGGCCTGTACCTGCTGCTGCGCGCGAGCAGATTGTCTCTGACAGAAGTGAGGAAACAGACGACTCTTTCTCCGGATCAACTGGCACTCGATTCGTGGCGAAGCTTGAATGCGACGGAACGCTATTTCACTTTGCTTGAGGCATGGATGGTTCGCGGAGAAAGAGAAATCATCGGAGAATCCCACGACTCGTTAGGCTCATTCTTCAAATGCTCGACATTCATGGAGCGACGAGTTCGACGAGGCCGCAGTCTTCGGGACGCTGCAACCCGTGCTGCAACCTTACTTCCTCGAGTGGCGCAACAATCTGTCGTTGCCTGAAGACGCGATGGCCTTGAGACCGCGACCAAACCTCTTACACCAACAGATGTCACGCGCTTGACCGCCAGATTGGCGCACTCGTTAATGAACTTTTCGAGCTGACGCCGGAAGAAATCGCGCTGGTCGAAGACTGAATAACGGCGTGCTAAAATCATGGGCGAACGATGGTTAAATTCATGAGTGTGAAAGAAGATTTACTTAATACGATTCGCGCTTTGCCTTTGCCGGAACAACAAGCGTTGCTCGACGAACTTACGGCAACCGGCAACCGCGAAATGCGCGGCGACATCGCCCGCCCGCACGAACAAAACCCGACGGATGAACAACACACCGACGTTGATGCTGACCGCGTGCTTGGCATGTGGCGCAATCGTTTTGACGAGGCGGAAACAAGCAATGACATTGCTAGTCGTTGGAGAAGCGAATTGTGGCGACGGTGATGATTGACACGGATGTTTTCATCCGTTTTGAAACGTAAAAGGGGAGGAACTTCAAATCATGCAGAACTCAAATGCACTCGCACGCCCGACGGCAGGCAGCGCGTTACAACAAGTCGCACCCGGCGTCGGGTACATGACGACGGTGTTCGTCAATCTTTATTTCGTCGAAGCGGAAGACAACTCCTGGGTGTTGGTCGATACGGGATTGCCTCTGCAATCATGGAGGGTGCGCGCGGCGGCGGAGGCGAAGTTTGGGCCGGATGCGCGACCTTCAGCGATCATCCTGACGCACGGACATTTTGACCACGCCGGCAACGCTCTGGCACTCGCGACGGAGTGGGACGTGCCCGTCTACGCGCACGAGTTGGAGATGCCGTACCTGACGGGCAAATCCGATTACCCACCGCAGGACCCGACCGTCGGCGGAGCGTTGGCGCAGATGTCGCGTCTGTTTCCGCACAGCGGTTATGACTTCAAAAATCAGGTGCAGGCGTTACCCGCGGACGGAAGCCTTCCGGGATTATCCGGGTGGCGTTATCTGCACACGCCGGGACACACTGCCGGACACATTTCGCTGTTCCGCGAGCGTGACCGGGTGTTGATTGCGGGCGATGCACTGACGACGGTTAATCAAGAATCGCTGGTCACGCTGATGACGCTCAAGCGAGAGTTGCGCCAACCGCCCGCTCCGCTCACCACTGATTGGGGCGCGGCGCGCGACTCAATCGACTACCTCGCCGGTTTACGTCCGAGCGTGATCGCCGCCGGACACGGCTTGCCAATCACAGACAACGCCGCCGACCAACTCGAAAGATTCGCACAGACGTTTGCGCCGCCCGCGCACG
>JACDEG010000483.1 GCA_013816505.1 Pyrinomonadaceae bacterium
ACTACGACGCGGCGCGGCGCGAGGTCGCCGCCGCCGTGCCCGCCACGCACTTCGAATTCTTCCGCGGGCTGCCCCTCTACCACGAAGACGACTACGCCCTCTATGTGCATGCCGGGCTAGAGGGCGGCGGCGGCAAACACCCGCGCGATACCGATGCGCGGCACCTGCTGTGGGGGCGCGACAACGACTTCTTCCGCTTCTACTACGGCAAGCCGTGCGTCTTCGGCCACACGCCGACGCCGTTCCTGCCGCTCTTCGGTCGCCTTGGCCGCCACGGCATCTACATCGCGCACAGCGCCATCGGCATCGACACTGGCTACGTTTTTAGCTCGCCCCTTAGTTGCCTCAGCCTGCCCGACTTCACGCTCTATCAGGCGTTCGCCGATGGGCGCATCGCCACGCACCGGATCACCAAGTTCATCCCCGAACCGCTCCGCGCCTTCCGGAAAGAACCCGCGACGCGGTGAAGATTCGGGCGGGAAGAAGGCGAGGTCTGCCGGAAGCAAACAATACTCGCAACGATTACCGGCTCGCTCCACGACTAGCCGGCGCATCGCTGCCTGGATATGGGTGATGCTCACCGCGCGCCTGCCAGATAGCGAAGGTTGCCGGCTTTGATCATGACCATCAGGTGCTCAAGCCGCTCGTACTCATCGAACTCGGCTCTTTCCGTGGGCGTGAGGTCACCGGCAGCTTCGCGCGCCATGAGCGTTCGCAGCCGCTCGGTCATCTCGGGCGTCGGGCCGAAGGTGGCGACCTCCCCGGCGTCAGGGTTGTTGGCAAGGAAGTTGAGAACGTAGCGATAGATGTGAGCTGGCAGTGCGGGCTGTCGGAGACTTTGCCTCAGCAATTCAGGCAGACGATCACCAGCTTGGGCGACTAATTCAGAAAGTTCGTCAGGGACTTCAATTGTGATGGTGGCCATACAGATGTCTCCTCGGCAATCTATTATCAATTGTACCTGAAACACACCTCTGACATTGACTCTTAATTCCACATCATCCGATGTCTCGGTCTCCGACCGAGACGTTTCTTTTTCGCCGGCACGCCGTGTAGAATGCTGCCGCTCTAACTTCCACATCATAATCAATTGAGAGGTATCCAAAGATGATTAAAGAAGGCGATGCTGCGCCCGACTTTACGGCGCGCGACACAAACGGCAACACGGTCAGATTATCGGAGCTACGCGGAAAAAAAGTCGTGCTCTATTTTTACCCGAAAGATGATACGCCCGGCTGCACCAAAGAGGCGTGCTCGTTTCGCGACGCCCACTCGGTCTATGAAGAGCGGGGCATCAAGGTGCTCGGCGTCTCGCTCGACGACGAGTCTTCTCACCAGGCGTTCACTTCCAAATACAGACTCCCGTTCACGCTGCTGAGCGACACGGATCACGCGGTCTCTAATGCTTACGGCGTCTATGGCGAGCAGACGTGGGGCGACAAGAAATTCATGGGCGTGGCGCGCAAGACGTTCCTGATCGACGAGCACGGCAAGGTCAAGAAAATCTTCAACAAGGTAGATGTTGAAGCACACGCCGACGAAGTGCTGGCGGCGTTCTGACTACGGACATGTTATGCGGGTTAAGACTGGGGCCGATGGCGCCGCACTCTCTCAATAAACTTAGGCGCGACGTTCAAGGATAAAGCCGGCGATGGCTCGCAGAAGTTGGATCGGGCGCTCAAGTTGGTCAAGTGCCGCGCACGCCTCCGCGTAGACCGCGCCCGCTCTCTCTCTCGCAGCTTCGAGGCCGTAGAGCGATGGATACGTGGCTTTGCGCGCGCGCGCATCCTTGCCCGGCGTCTTGCCGAGGTCTGCGGCAGTCGCCGTCACGTCGAGCAGGTCGTCGGTGATCTGAAAAAGCAGTCCGAGTTCACGCGCGTACCTCGTGACGCATCCCAATTCCCTGTCGCCCGCGCCCGCGATTATCGCGCCACACCGTGCCGCCGCCACGATCATCGCGCCGGTCTTGTGCCGGTGAATCAAATCAAGCTCATCAATCGTCACCCCGTCGCGCGATTCGGCGGCGAGATCGTATGCCTGCCCGGCGACCATCCCCGCCGGTGTGCCCGCCGCGCGTGCCAGTTCGAGTGTCAGCGCGATGCGCAATTCGGCGGCGAGTCGTTCGTCGCCGACGATTGTTTGGAACGCGAGCGCCTGTAACGCATCGCCCGCCAGAATCGCCGTCGCTTCGCCGAATTTGATGTGGCAGGTCGGGCGCCCGCGCCGCAAGTCGTCGTCGTCCATCGCCGGCAGGTCGTCGTGAATCAGCGAGTAGGTATGCACCATCTCGAAGGCGCACGCGGTCGCCAGCAGGTCTTCGTCGGGCGCGCCGAAAGCCGTGCCGACGGCGAACAGTAGCGCCGGTCGGAAGCGCTTGCCGCCCGCGAACAGGCTCCAGCGCATCGCGCCATGCACCGTGACGGGCGTAACTTCTTCCGCCGGCACGATCTGGTGAAGGCGTTCGTCCACCAGCCCGCGACTACGCGCGAAGAAGGCGTGCGCCGCGTCGCCCTCAAAAGCGTGTGACGGATGATGGTCGCCGCCGCCGTCGTCCGCCGTCACCGCGACGGGTGTCTTCTCAGAAGACGTCCTCATCTTCCTCCGGCTCTCCCTCTGTGTCGCTTCGGCCTGCGCCGCCGAACTCCACCGCCTCGTCATCGTCCTCGAAGTTGCCGATGACAAGGCGTCCCTCGTCGTCGCGCAACAGGACTTCGACGCGCCGCTCGGCTTCGCTGAGGCGCTCCTGACAGACGCGAGACAGGCGCACGCCCCGCTCGAAAAGCTCGAGGCTCTTTTCCAGAGGCAGGTCGCCGCGCTCCAGTTCGCGCACAATCTTTTCGAGCGACGCCAGCGA
The DNA here is from genome assembly GCA_013816505.1 of Pyrinomonadaceae bacterium. GTDB lineage: Bacteria > Acidobacteriota > Blastocatellia > Pyrinomonadales > Pyrinomonadaceae > JACDEG01. The sequence continues at coordinate 2,855 of JACDEG010000483.1, forward strand.
CGTTTCGAAATCCTGATTCTTCGGTTCGGATGCCGTCGACTCGCTCGGTTTCTTCTTTGCCGCCCCGTCCAATTCTCGCTTCGCCATCTTACTTCTCCGCGCCTCGTCTAGTTCAAATGAAATAGATGTCAGATGTTAGACAGCACACCTGCGTGCTTGGACTAACATCCAGCATCTCACATCTGACATCTGTTCCCGGTGGCGTTCACTTTATGCTTTTTACTTTTGCCTTGCTACTCTTGATTATCGTACCGGCGCGCCGCGGCGGACGCCACGCTGCTCCGCCGGTCTCTCGCCGAGCGGTAGCGACGGCAGGCTTGTGGCTACGCGTGCGGCGATGGTCGCCGTTAAATCTTCATTCCTGACCGCGACAACTTTCCAACGCGCGCCATTCTGCCGCATCGTCAATATCGTCGGGCGGTCGTTGATTTTCACCGTCACGGTTTTGACGACATCCGCTTCGCCACCCGGTTCGTTCACGTCGCCGACGCTTTCGATGACGCGCGGCACGGCGAGCGCGAGCAGCACAAAAGGCATTTGTTGACGCCCGCTACGTGCAACCGCCTCTTTGACTCCGCGCACGACCTCGTCGCGGAGCGCGTCGCGCACGCCGGGCAGAAACTGAGGCGCGAGCAAGGCGATTTGCCGGCGCATCACTTCGGTCTGCGCGACGGGGACGCCGCCCTCGATTAGTTTGTCCGTCACCTGCGGGATGAAGTTTTCGGCGACGCGGTTGCTGTCCAACAGTTCGTCGACCGTGCGCAGGTCATCACGCTGAGCGGCATCGGCCAACAGGGCGAGGGAATACGCGGGACTTGTTTGGTAGTTTCGCCACCACACATAGCCGCCGACGAGTAGCGCCGAGAGACCCGCGACGACGACCAGCGCGATGACCGTCAACACTTTTCGCATGCGCGTCGTCGTCGTGCGCCCGCCTCGCCGCTGATTGCCACCACCACCCGCCGACTGCCGCGCCTGCTCGACATCAATGACGATGCGGCTGCGCGGTTGTCGCCCGGAGGTTCCCGTCGAAGACGTTGCCACTTTCTTTACTGCCTCTCCGTCGTTTCATCAAACACTTCTTCGACGCGGCACAGCAGACGCCCGTCCGCGAGACGCACGCGCACCATATCGCCCGCACTTACCCCATGCGCCGTGCGCACCAACCCTCCTTGCTCATCCTCGGCCAGCGCGTACCCGCGCCCGAGCACCGCCAGCGGAGACAGCGCATCGAGCGATGCTGCCGCGACCGCAAGGCGCGCGCGCGCATTCTCCACACGCACCGTCGCGGCGGCGTCAAGCGACAGACGCGCGGCCACCCACCGCGCGCGTGATGCGGCGGCACGCGCCACCAGCGGCGCCGGCGACAAACGGAATACGGCCGCATCAACCCGGCGGCGTGACTTAGCGACCGCGCGCGTCATCAATCGCTCCAACGAGCGCGCGGCTGCATCGGCTTGGTCGCGCGCGATGCGGAGAGCGCGCCGCGTATCGTCGAAGCCGTGCGACATCGCGGCGTCCTGCACGCGCGCCTTCTCTTGAACGAGCCGGAAACGCATCGCGCGCACCAAATCGCGCGTCAGGCTGAGAACGTTGGCCGCGACCTCATCTTCGCGCGCGGCGACTATTTCGGCGGCAGCGGTCGGCGTTGCCGCACGCAAATCGGCGGCGAAATCGGCGATGGTAAAATCCGTTTCGTGGCCGACCGCTGAGATAACCGGAATCCGCGACGCGCGAATCGCTCGCGCGACCTCTTCCCCGTTGAACGCCCACAGGTCTTCGCTCGACCCGCCGCCGCGACCGACGATCAGCGCCGGCACGAAGTTGGCCTGCAACGAGTAGATGGTGTCGCGAAAGAGGAGGATCAGAAGGATCGGCGCGAGTAACGGCAGGGTAACGCGGACGAAGGTCTGCCAGACGTTTGCGCCGTCGACGGCGGACTGTTCGAGCACCTCGCCCGGAATGTCGCCCAGCCCGGCGAGGCAGACGACGAGCCCTTCCC
>JACDEG010000484.1 GCA_013816505.1 Pyrinomonadaceae bacterium
GATTGACAAAACTGACATCCAAAGAGCCAGCACGGTGCGTTCAACCGAGGGCTTGATGATCCACTGTTTCGGAAAGCTGACTTTTGCTTTCTATCTGTTAGCTTTCAACCCCTGATTCACATATATGTCTCTACCCAATGTGCGACTCTTTTCTGCCCCGTCAGGGGCGTTTGACAATAGCCCAGCGATTCATCGCTGGGAACCGAGCGGCATTCAGTGGACAGTCCCGTAGGGACGGCTGAACAATGTGCCGATAGAGTGTATGTTCAATCGTCTCTCCGGGACTCTGGTGGACACTCCTGATGTTGCCCCAGCGATAAATCGCTGAGCTATTAGCAGCCGTCCTTAGCGGGACGAAAACAATCGGCAAAGATTCGCACATTATGCAAAGACATGTCTCCACTCAGTCCTCAGTCCTCTGAATTATGATCTATGAACTACTTTAATTACTACACCGAGATTGAGGACGCATTCATCCGCCGGCGGGGGAAGCACCTGCTGCTCAGCCCGATGGACTGGGCGTTGATCGAAAGCTGGAAGGCGATGGGCGTGCCGCTGCACGTCGCGCTGCAAGGGATCGAGCGCTCGTTCAACTCGCACGACGCGAAGCCGCGCCGCCGCAGCGTCAAGACTTTGATGTACTGCCAGGAAGAGGTCGAGGCACTGTTCGCCGAATGGTTCGACGGGCAACGCGGGGCGGCGACCACAACGCCCGGCGCGGACGGGGCAGACGGAGACGAGGGCGGCACGACCGGGGCGAACGGCCATGCGGCGACGAAGGCGGGCGCTGACGACGGGCTGCCGTTCCCGCGCGAAGTCATCGGCGCGCACCTCACGCAGTGCCGCGCGGCTCTGGAACGAACGCGCGAACACCGCGCAATACTCGGAGGCGTCGACGAACTCGTTGAAGCGCTCGCGCGCACTGCGTCGCGCCTCGACGAATTGGCCGCTGACTTCACGCGAACGGCGCGCCCGAGCGCGGAGCAGTTGGAAAACTCTCTGACCGATCTCGAACAACTTCTCGACCGCGCGATTCTCGCCGTGCTTCCAGCCGAGCACCTCGCCACGAAGCGCGCCGAGACCGCCGAACAACTGCGCGCATATCGCACACGCATGGAGCGCACGACCTACGAGCAGACGCTTGAAAATCTGCTGGCGAAGCGGTTGCGCGAAGAGTGCGGCGTGCCGCGACTCAGTCTCTTCTACCTCTAATTTGAAAAGTCCCGCGAAGGGCCGAAGGAGAACTCACATGGCAAAGATGGTCGTCAAGCGCATCGGAATCCTATCCGCCGCCAAAATATCCGGCATCACCGGGGCCGGTATCGGACTCATCTTCGGACTCATCTACGGACTCATCCTGATGACCGTCGGTGCAGCGATGATGACGCAGAACGAAGGAGCGATGGGCGCCGGCTTCGGGATTGTCGGCGGACTGGCAATGATAATTTTGATTCCGGCTTTCTACGGTGCCTTTGGTTTCATCTTCGGCGCGATCTACGCGGTGATTTACAACGTCGCCGCCGGATTCGTCGGCGGTATGGAGATGGAACTTGAAAGCACCGAGCAGGGATACCTCGCACCGCCGCCGCCGCAACCGCAGTGGGACCCCGCGAGCACTTACCAAACGCCAGGGCAGAATCGGTACTAATCTTAAAAGTGACAGGTGATAGGTGACGAGATGATTGCGGATTGCGGATTGCAGAATGCGGATTAAAAAAGACTCTTCTAGTTCTTCAATCCGCAATCGCTTGGGTCTGTCCTGTCACCTGTCACGATTTACCTGTCACTGCTGAGTAATCAGGGACACCATGACCAGAGAGCAGAGAGCTTCGCCGGCGGGTGCGGTGGAGAGTTTAGAGATCGGCGCGGAGGTCGATGTCGATGTCGAGCGCATTCTGCCGGGCGGAATGGGGCTGGCGCACGCGCGCGGGCAGACCCTTCTGGTTGCCCTCGCCGCACCCGGCGACCGCGTGCGCGTGCAGGTGCGCGGCATGCGCGGCGGCGTCGCGTTTGCGTCCATCGAAGAAATCTTAACGCCGTCGTCGGTGCGCGTTGTGCCGCCGTGCCCATACTTCGGGCGGTGCGGCGGCTGTGACTTTCAGCAATTGACCTACGAGGCGCAGCTTGCCGCTAAAGTGGAGATCATCCGTGACTCTCTGCGGCGTGTCGCGCGCGTCGAGCCACCGGCGGACATTCCTATCACGCCGTCGCCCGACGCCTGGCGATACCGCGCTCGCTCAATGTGGCAGTACGACCGCCGCGTTGGGAGTTTGGGTTACTACGAACGCGGCTCGCGCACGGTCTGCGACGTGGTCGAATGTCCGGTCATCGTCCCTGAACTGCAAGCGGTGTTGACGACACTGCGCGAGAGAGTCAGTCGCGAGGCTTTGCCGGAAGGTGCGTCGGACATCCAGGCGGTCGCGGGTGATGCGGATGTGGCGCTCGCGCCGTCTGTGCTGACGGGTAGGGTCGCCGAAGAATCGGCGCGCACCGTCGGCGCCGAGCGTTACCGGTTCAACGCCGATTGCTTTTTTCAAATCAACCACGGACTGCTCGCGCCGCTGGTCGACGCCGCGATTGGTGACATGACAGGTGACGCGCCCGCCGGCATGCGGGGACAACGGGCGGTCGACCTTTATTGCGGCGTCGGGCTGTTCACGCTGCCGCTGGCGCGACGGTTCGCGAAGGTCTTCGGCGTCGAAGGCAACGCGACGGCCTGCGACTACGCGCGGCGCAACCTCGCGGACGCCAAACTCACCAATGCGAAGATCGAAGCATCAACCGTCGGCGCGTGGCTGACGCGGTACGCGACAGACTTGTCGCCGGTTGACTTCGTGCTGCTCGACCCGCCGCGCGCCGGCGCCGAAAATGAGACCGTTAAAGGAATCATCGCCCTTCGTCCGACGCGCATCGCTTACGTGTCGTGCGACCCGGCGACGCTGGCGCGCGACCTCAGAAAACTGTTGGCCGGCGGTTACGAAATCGCTTCCATCGCCGCCTTCGATATGTTCCCGCAGACACACCACGTCGAAACCATCGTTCATTTGACGCGCACAACGGTGAACCCAGAAGGTTAATGCGAATCGACACTAGCAGGTGTTATACCGTCAGCCTTTTACGAAAGCTATGTCTGACCAAAAGTTAAAAATTGATTTTGATGCTCCCGAAGCTGGCTGGACAAGGGTTACGCTAAGTGCAGGAGAGCATGATTACCAGTTTGTTCCATCACACGTCCCTTATGATTCCGTCACCGAGTTAGTGCGCGCTCTGCTAAAAATTCTTGATAATTATCCTGAAGCTATCGTCCATTGGAATGATGAGCCTGTTCAGCACGAGTTCGTGTTTGTGTCCAATGGCGGGCAAGTAGATTTCAGGGTGTATGAAATAATAGATTCGGTCGTTGGTAGGAGGCGCGATGAGAAGTTCACTTTCGGCGGGTCTCGTTATGAAGTGTTGCGCCCTTTTTGGAAAGGCTTGCGAGATATGCAATCGAGGCAGAATTTAGAGGAGTATGAAAGGCAGTGGCGGGAGCCATTCCCAGAATGTGAAATGGTCGAATTGACGCGCAGGATGAAAGAGATGAAGTTGAATGGTTCCGGCGTTAGGTCGGTATAACAACGCATGTAGCCACCCGCGAATAGCGTTGCTAATCACAGGCGCGAGTTTCAAGAGGCACATAGGATTGACAGAGGACACAGAAAGTTGAATGTCTTCTCTGTGTCCTCTGTGTCTTCAACCTCTGTGCCTCTGTGTGACACCTCACCCTCGCCACATTTGACGTTGAATCATTAGGCAACTTAGTAAACCGGACTCTCTTGCGTGCACGCCGCCACAATCGCCCCCACTGAATCGGTAAAGCCTGCTATCATCCCCGCCGCCGGGAATGCGTCATCACTCACACGACCCAACTAGCGCGACCTCAACAGATAACCCGTGCGCATCGCCACTGCCGAAGCATCTTTCAATCCTTACCCGCTGGCGCTGCTCGCCGCCGCGTTCGCCGCCGGGGTGCTCGCTGCCGTCCAACTCCGTTTCGAGTTTCGGACGTGTGCGGCGTGCGCCGCCATCGTGGCGATACTCGCCGGCTTCGCCTCTTTCAGGCGGTTTGATTCCCGACAAACTTCGTGGCTGATGATCGCCGCGTTCGCCGGCGCGGGCGCGACACTCGCCGTTATCGATCAAAACTTGATCAGTGAAAACAGTGTGCGCCGCTTCTACGAAAGCGGACAGGTCGCGGCGGGCGAGCCAGTCGAAGCGACGGGCGTCCTTGCCCGTGCGCCGGAGTTTGCGCCGGACGGCATCTACTTCACATTGACGGTTGAACGCCTCCGCTTCAAAAGCCGAGAGCATGTCGCGCGCGGCACCATTGAATTATTCGCGCCGGTTGGTGAACGCGAGGCGGCTGCCGAGTACGATGCGCTGATGCTCAAGCGCGGGGCGCGCGTGCGTGTGATGACCGCGCTGTCGCGTGAAGAAAAGTTCCGCAACCCGGGTGGGTCTTCGCTGACCGCATACCTCGACCGTCGGGGCGTCGATGCAACGGGCACGATCAAAAGCCCGCTGCTCGTCGAACACCTCGGCGATGGAGCGGTCTTCCCGCCGCTCGCGTGGCTCGACAAGTGGCGCGGCCAACTGCTCGCGCGAATCAATCAGTTGTTCTCCGTCGACACAGCGGGCGTGCTCAATGCGTCGATGCTCGGCAACCGCTACGGCCTGTCGCGCGCCACCGCCGAGCGCTTCCGACTCGGCGGTACGTTCCATGTGTTGGTCATCAGCGGACTGCACATCACATTCATCGGCGGCGTGGTGTGGGCGCTCGCGCGGCGCGTCACGAAGCGGCGCGCGTGGCAGTGG
>JACDEG010000485.1 GCA_013816505.1 Pyrinomonadaceae bacterium
ATCACGCCACCCTGGACGAGGCGGTCGTGGGCGCTGCCGGTGATGAGTGTGCCCGCACCCACACCGGAGGTCAGCAAGCACTTGGCGCGCAGGCACAAGACGGTGGCCGAGCGTGCACGGCAGATGATTGCGGTCGTGCGGCGCTGGTTGCCTGAGACGGAGATAACCGTCATTGGCGACCAAGCTTACAGCGTCGTCGAGTTGGGCAACGCCTGCCGCCAACGTGGCGTGCGCCTGGTGGCGCCGCTGCGCCTGGATGCCGCGTTGTACGAGCCGGCACCGCCACGTGTGGCGGGCACCAATGGACGCCCGCGCGTCAAAGGCGCGCGCCTGCCCAAACTCTCGCAGGTGCTGGCCGACGCGCACACGCCGTGGCAGCGCGTGCGCGTGCCGTGGGCTGACGCGACGCTGCGTGAGCTGGAGGTGACGAGCGGCACGGCCGTGTGGTACCGCATCGGCAAACCCCCACTGCCGATTCGCTGGATGATCGTGCGCGATCCGACGCATGAACTCGAGAGTCGCGCCTACTTCTCGACCCGCCCGAGCGACACGCCGCAAGAGATCATCGGGGAAGTGATCAAGCGTTGGCCCGTGGAAACCACCTTTGAGGAAAGCCGTGCACATCTCGGGATAGAAACGCAACGCCAGTGGTCGGATCGCGCCATCGAGCGCAGCACGCCGTGTTTGTTGGGACTCTACTCGCTGGTCGCGCTGTTTGGCCAAGCCTTGTCTCCGAGTGGCGAAGTACCCGTCCGCACAAGTGCGTGGTATCCAAAACGGGAAGCGACCTTTGCTGATGTGTTGGCGGCGGTACGTCATCATTTATGGGGCGGATTTAGTTATTCAACATCCGCGCGTGACCCGGACCTCTTAGAAATCCCCAAATGTGAGCTCAAACGCTTGGCAGAAGCGGTTTGTTACTCACACTAAAACGTACAAAGTCGAGCTAAGGAAGGGTCTGTTGGCATTGAAGAAACTAATGAGGTCAAGATGTCGGAGATACTCCAACCTGTGGTTTATCAGTTTCGAGTCGTGATCGGCAGCGTCAGCCCGCTCGTCTGGCGACGCCTGTTAGTGTGCAGCGACACGGCCATTGCTGACTTTTACCACATTCTGCAAATCACTTTTGGCTGGACAGACTGTCATCTCCATCAATTTCTCATTCACGCCAAGCGGTACGGTCAGTCTAGAAGCGGCGGTATCGCCTTCGCGGATAACCCGCGTGAGATTAAGCTTTCTGCCTTCGGGTTGCGCCTAAGCGAGAAGTTTCTTTACGAGTACGACTTTCACGATCACTGGCAGCATCTCATCCGCATCGAAGCGATCCTTGAGCCGCAGCCCAACAAATCATATCCATTGTGCATTGGTGGCAAGCGGGCAGCGCCACCTGAAGACTGCGGCGGCGCACGCAGATTCATGGAACTGCGCCGCCAACACTCACCTTTCTATCTCTTACAAAGAGCGGCGGAGATTCTCGAAGATGCGGAGGCTGACCGCATCGCGGAACTTCGTGAATTGAGCTACTGGTTTCTCATCGAGAGGTTTGACCGGCACAGTGTCAATCGTCGCCTCAAGCAGCGATTCACCGTGACAGGTAAAACTGAACTCACAATTGAGCGAGGAGACGAACCACGATGAAGATCAAATTACAGGTCATTATTGAAACTGATGACGGCCAGATGGAAACAATTCAAGAGGTCGCGCATCTCGAACGAGGTTGTCTCCAACCTGCCGAACTCGGCCTCACGCTCGTTGAAGCAAAAACCTTGCTCGAAGGTGTACAACGCGCAATGGTTGATGAACAAATCGCGGAGTATCTAGCGGGGCAGGCGGCATGTTCTCACTGTGGGAAGAAGCGTTTGCATAAGGGAGCGCACGCCATCGTTTATCGCTCGTTGTTCGGCAAACTGAAACTTCACAGCCCGCGCCTTTTCCATTGCGGCTGCGAACCACAACTTTCACGGACTTTCAGCCCCTTGACAGAGTTGCTTAAAGAGCGCACCGCGCCGGAGTTGTTTTATCTGGAAGCGAAGTTCTCGGCGCTAGTCTCGTATGGCGTAACAGCGAAACTGCTGGAAGAAGTTCTACCCGTCGGACACGAGATCAACTCGGCGACGACACGCAACCACGCCTTAAAAATCGGCGAGCGCATGGAAAGCGCGTTAGGCGATGAACAGGTGCTCTTCATCAAGGGCTGTGAACGCGACTGGGAGAAGTTGCCGCGCCCTGACTTGCCATTGATGGTTGGGATTGACGGCGGCTATGTCCATTCCTCTGAGCAGACCTCAAGAACTAATAGTTGGTTCAAGGTGATCGTCGGCAAGAGCATCACGGCGGAAGGCTCGTCGAAGTGCTTCGGCTTCGTCAACTGCCATGACCTTAAGCCAAAGCGACGATTGTTCGAGCTGTTGAAATCACAGGGCATGCAGATGAACCAGCAAGTAACCTTCCTTTCCGACGGCGGCGATACCGTGCGTGAGTTGAAACTGTATCTGAATCCTCAAGCCGAGCATCTGCTGGACTGGTTTCATATTACGATGCGGTTAACGGTGATGAAGCAGTTTGCCAAAGGACTTGGCGCTGAAAACTGTGAAGCGCGCGTCTCCGCTTTGAAAGAGTTGGAAAGCATCAAGTGGTATTTATGGCATGGCAACGTCTTCGAGGCACTTGAACACATCGGCTACATGGAAATGGAAGCTGACGGGGAGATCATTACAGGCGCGTGCGCGGGTAAGCTGCGGAAAGCCCTCGACGAATTACACACCTACATCGAGCGCAACCAAGCAATGATTCCGAACTCCGGTGAACGGTGGCGGAGCGGAGAGGCGATCTCGTCGGCGTTCGTCGAATCGGCGGTCAATCAAGTGATCAGCAAACGGATGGTCAAGAAACAACAGATGCGATGGAGCAAGCGAGGCGCGCACTTGCTTTTACAAGTGCGGACGAAAGTGCTCAATGAAGAGTTGCGGGAGACGTTCGACCGTTGGTATCCGAACAGCCACCGGGAAGCCGCAAGGGTAGAAAAAGCGGCTTGATCTCCCCTGCTTTTTTTCGCTCTTCACATCCAGCAGTATCGGGTGGGTAAAACCAAGACCGGCAAGAACGGACAGGGGAAGCCGCTCGGCTTCAAGACCATCATCAAGCCCAGCAAGGTAGCCATCCAAAGGCACATCCGCAAACTCAAAGACGTTTTTGACAACCACAAGCAGACGGCACAGGAGCGGCTGATTGAAGCCCTGAATCCGGTGATTGTGGGCTGGACGAACTACTATTCAACGGTATCCAGCAGAAACGTTTTTGAAAAGATGAACGATGTGCTCTACGGACAGCTCCGCGCATGGGGCAGACGGCGTCATCCGAAGAAAGAGAGGAAGTGGGTGGTCAGGAAATACTGGCGCGAAGACTCACGCGGGCAAATTTTTCGCCCCGCCAACAGTCATCGTGCGCTGTACAAACACACGAACACCCTGAAGAGGATGTTTGTGAAAGTGCAGGGCCGCCGGAGTCCCTACGACGGCGACTGGGTTTACTGGGGAACACGGCTGGGCCGCCATCCCGAATTGCCATCGCGGGTAGCGATGCTACTCAAGAAGCAGAAGGGATGCTGCAAAGCATGCGGACTATGCTTCAAGAATGGAGACGTGATGGAAGTAGATCACATCGTACCGAAAAGCGATGGCGGTACGGGCGCGGACTACAACCTGCAACTGCTCCACAATTATTGCCACGACGAGAAGACGGCTGAAGATCAGCGCCGTCGAGGGTACGCGAGACAAGCGCCGAGTTGTTGAGGAGCCGTGTGAGCGGGAAACTCTCATGCACGGTTTTGTAGCCGAGCGGCGGGGGCGACCCCGTCGCTTAGGCGTCCAGAACGGGAACTCAGAAGATGTGCGGCGACAGCCGCTCCTAACAACTTCGACCTGGTGTCGAATCCTCATCTCGCCCGCATTTTTCAAGGGCGAAGGCGAAGCCTAAATTTGCTAGAATGGCTGAGCGAAGAGAAAGGAAGTAGCAGCACGGTGGCATCTACGTAAACTTCGAGTGATAGCGAACACCGATGCAGGTCACACGCCAGGCATTTTCTTCAGTGACCATGACTAAGAACATGAGCATCAACCACGAAGAGCAAAAAGCAGATAGCGTCGATCCAGTGAGCGATGCGCGACATGGCTTGCACCTCATCCCAAGTAATGAGTCAGGAATGAGAATCAGTCTGCCGGCGGAGGAGAGCCTGCGCGAGTTAATTGAATCGTTCAGGCATCCACACCAGGATCAGCGGCAATCACCAGATGATGACTTGCTGCCTGCCGCATCATGAAAAGTATCAGTCGAATTAAGGCAAGCAGACGAGGAGCAGTACACGAATGATGTCATTGGAAGACACCGAACGCCTAATTGCTCATCTTTCACGCGCCGAGAAAGCGCAGTTGTTGCAGTGGATTGCGCGTGACTTGGGCGATGCGTTTCCGGGTATTGAGATGACGCCCGGTGTTGCGGGTGGGGCGGCATGCATCCGGCAGACGCGGATCGCCGTGTGGATGCTCGAACAAGCCCGACGACTCGGCATCAGCGAAGTGGACTTGCTTCGTAACTACCCCGGTTTGACGGCGCAAGACTTGGCAAACGCTTGGAACTATGTTCGCTCACACCAAGCGGAGATCGAAGCAGCGATTGCGGCAAACGACACGGACGATGAAGTGGAAAGCGGTCACGTTTGATGCGCTTTTACGAAAAAGGTTCTTAATGCCCCACCGCTTGCGGTGGGGATGGATGAACCATCTTGCGCGGGGGTTCGATGCCCGCGGGCAAGATAGCTGAGATTGATAGCATGGGTGCATGGTCTTTAGCA
>JACDEG010000486.1 GCA_013816505.1 Pyrinomonadaceae bacterium
CTTTTGGAGAGAAGGAGGTAGGTCCCTTCAGGCCCGTTCCACTGGCCAAGCCACTTGTCGGTTTGATTGTTGGCTGCTGCTGTCTGCGCAGGGGCTGTGGATGATGGGCCCGCGGCAGGTTGATTGCGATCCTGGCAGGCGGTAACTGGAACAATCATCGCGAAGAGGGTTATCCAATAGTTAGTTCTTCTCATGCTCAACTCCTGTGAAAAGGCCGATTTGAGTTCTCCAAGTCAATCTAAATACGATGACAGGGAGGGTATCACCTGAAGTGCTGCTTGGTATATCCGGAGGATTACGGAAATGGACCCGGTGGACAAAACGGTCATTGAATACATTGAAAGTAAAGGTTGTCATCGTACAACTACTGCGGCGACATACTTACCGGAAGAAATTTGGCGATAAGTCCGGTTTGATACTATTCATCAACCCCCAGCGAGTCCAAAAGGAGAATGCGAAATGTGGAAAGAATTCCGTGAATTCATCGCACGCGGTAACGTCATGGACCTCGCCGTCGGCGTCATCATCGGTGCTGCATTCGGCAAGATCGTCACCTCGCTCGTCGAAGGCCTCTTGATGCCGCCTCTCGGGCTGATACTTGGTAAGGTCGATTTCACCAGCTTGTTTTTCGTGCTTGACTCGTCGAAGGGCGTGCCCGTCTCGCTCGCCGACGCGAAAGCCAAGGGGATACCAGTCATCGCCTACGGTTCGTTCTTCAACGACGTGATCTATTTCCTCATCATCGCGCTCGTCGTCTTCCTGCTCGTACGGATGGTCAACCGCATCAAGAGCAAGGAGGGTGTGACCGTGGCCGCACCGACGACGAAGGATTGTCCGTTCTGCTTGTCTTCGATTCCGCTGAAGGCGACGCGCTGCGCGCACTGCGCGGTTGATTTGCCGGTTGGCATCGTGGCTGCACAACCGGCGATATAAGGATAGGCGGATTCGGCATAGGCAAGGGGAAGTATCTGCGGTTTATTTTCCCCGTCAGTTTTACCTCTCACGCTTCGACACCGAATGAACGCTCGAAAGGAATCGTTTCTTGTGCGCAACATTTTCGCTTGTCTTTGCCTCCTGTTGTTACTGATCAGCGTCACCCGCGCCGATAACCTTGTTAATTTCACACGTACCGGAACGATGTCCGTACTTCATACCAACCAACGCATGGAGACAGTGTTCGGTGCGTCCGCCCCGCCTCCCACATCAAAGGCTATAGACCTCTATAAAGTGCGTTATCGCTCGCCGGACGCGAAGGGTCGTTCCGTCATCCTCAGCGGTCTGCTTGTTTTGCCGCGTGGCGGTGCGCCGCGCGGCTTAATAATTTTCAACCACGGTGTGACGGCAGACCGCAGTCTCTCGCCGTCGCGCTTTACCCCAGCGGCGAAACCCTCTGAAGTCGAATTGGCGGTGCTGGCATTCGCCTCAGGTGGCTACGCGGTGGCGATGCCGGATTATCTCGGATTGGGAGATGATAGAGGCGCGCATCCTTTCCCGCTGGGTTCTGTCAATAGCCGCTCCGCGATAGATTTGATCGCGCCCGCGAGAACCCTCGCTGCCCGTTATAATACAATCGTCGGGTCACGCCTTTTCATAGCCGATTACTCCGAAGGCGGGGCAGTCGCAATGTGGACGGTGCGGATGTTGGAACAAGACCCGACACCTGCTTATCAGGTTTTCTCCGCCGTGCCGATGTCGGGTCCGTATGACCTTTCCGGTGTGACAAGGCAATCGCTCATCGAGCAACCGACGAACGCACAGGCATTTGCGACGGGGCTTTACCTGATGGCTAACATTGCGCGCTACTTTCACAAAAGTGAGGGCGTGCGCCTCACCGATTATTTTGCACCGACGATGGCAGCGAGTGTGTCACGTGTCTTCGACCGCAACCATTCAGACGAAACCTTCATTAAAAGACTTGCTCTAACCGCAATCTTGATGCGTGCGAAAAACTCAATAGACCGTGTCATCACCCCGCGATTCAAAAATGCGTTACAAACTGTGGACACAAATGACCCTATCATCAGGGCACTCCGAAGAAACGATTGTTACGATTGGACGCCGCGCACGAAGATGCTTTTAATCAGTCTCAAAAACGACGGCGTAGTGTCTCCCGCCAACACGCAAAAAGCGATGCAGACGATGCGCTCGCGCGGCGTCGGCGCCGACTCATTGCGACAGCATGTAATCGCTGACGAAAGTTTGAATCACTTAACGGGTGCCGCGCCGTCGTTCGTGCAGGCGCGTCGCTTCTTCGATAAAGGTTTCGCTGGCTTCTGAGATAACGCGCCGTAAAACTATTTGCTCATAAATCACCGTGCAATCTATACATATTGTAGAACTCAGGAGAATCTGATGAAGAAGTGGAAACTTATCGTTATGGCGGCGATGTTGCTATCACCCCTATCTTCCGCCATCGCGCTCGCGCAAACACAAACCGCGATGAACGCCGGGGCTTGCGATGATTACAGAAAAGCGGATGCCGAGATGAACACGATTTACCAGCAGGTCATGCGCGGGTACAAATCCGACGCTCTGTTCATACGGAAGATAAGAGTCGCGCAGCGTGCATGGGTCGTCTATCGAGACACACACCTCGCATCGCTCTACCCGGCAGCCAACCTGCAACGTGAATACGGGAGCGCCCACGCCGCGTGCCGCTGCACTACACTTGCGGAAGCGACGAAGAAACGCACGGAGGAACTGCGGCGATGGGCGGACGGCGTGGCGGAAGGTGATGTGTGCGCGGGAAGCGTTAAGGTGCAAAGCAACGATGGCAGTCGCATGTCAACCGACGTGCCCGAGTACGAGCGCTTGGATTCAGTGTTCAGGAAAAAGTGGATGTTAACCCAAATGGGAGAACGCTCGTTCCGAAGCGACGAGCCGTACCTTGTGTTAAACGTTAAGCAGGGGCGGTTCTCCGGCTCGACGGGTTGTAACCGCATCTCCGGCGGCTACCGCGTTGACGGCAGCAGTTTGAGGATTACGCCCGTCGCCGTCACGAGACGCGCGTGCCCCGGCGATGACGCCCAGCAAATCGAGGCGAGTTTCTTGAAAGCGTTAGAGACCACGACCCGCTTTCAGATTCAGGGCGACGTCGTGCGCTTGTACGCCACCGACAGCCCAGTCCTAATTTTCAAGACGGAGGCTAAGGCAAGCGCAACGGAGACGAGCGACGTGACAGAAACAGCCAGCGTGACGGGGACGGTGACATACCTGCAACGCGTTGCGCTTACGCCGGGCGCGGTCGTCGAGGTGAAGTTGTTGGATGTTTCGCGGGCCGACGCCCCGTCGGTGACGATTGCCGAGCAAGTTATCAAGCCCGCCGGGCGACAAGTGCCGATTGAATTTGAGCTTCGCTACGACCCGCGTCGCATCGAACAGAGCCACCGTTACGCCGTCAGAGCGCGCATCCTCGAAGGCGTCAAGCTTCGGTTTACCAGCACTCAAGTTTACCCGGTGATTACCGGCGGCAACCCAACCACGGTTGAGATCGTGGTGAGTCCAATCCAATGAGCCGCCCGACACCGCTTACATTCTATGCGTCGGCTATCCGTCGCCAGGAGTTGATTCATGAAGAATGAGAGCAAACTGGAGGAATCGGGGCATGTGGAATATCTTCCGCTCGTTCAACATTGGCGCGCACTGCTAGACGCTCAGGTGCATTTCAATGACATGTCTATCCGGACACGCTCTGTAGGAGTGACGATCACACTGGGCACGTATGGAGCCGCGGGAATGAGCATCATTCAGTTTCCAGACAAGTTCATTCGTGTTGGCAATGAGCCTTGGCTACACATAAGCGCCACCATTGTTATCTTTGGCCTTTTCCTCTTGGTGAGTACGTTTCTTTTGGACTACAAGTACTACTACGCGATGCTTCTTGCCGCTGTTACATGCAGTGAGAAACTGGAGACGGAGCTTGAGAGATCTCTGCGCGAAGCCGAATTGCCACCATTTCCTCAGGCTTTCGCTCTTTAGTCTCCCTGTGCTTTCAAATCTTTTGCCGGCGAGGTTACTGGTCTGCCGTCCTTGAATTTGTAGGTGCGCACAAACACCTCCGGTTGTACTCCCCGGACATCCTCACCCTGCTTGACGATCACACCGCCGTTTTCGAACACCTGCGGAGTTGCAGCAGGGCCTTCAAAGACGAAACTCCCCGGCACAAAAACCGCCTGGCACACATCACGATCATCCCTTTTCATCAGACCGAAAGCTTCAATCTTTTCGCCATTCACATGCGGCCTTTCGCCCGCGGTGACCGGACTCATCTTCGACTTGATGAAGGATCGGGTCGAGTTGTACATGTCATTTAGCTTGAGCTGACTGCGTGCGTAGTCGAGTACCTTTTTGAGTTGATCGAGCGTCAGGTCGTTTGAGTTCTCCTGAAACTCCTGTACCTTTTTGTGGAGCATCTCCGCTTGATCTTGGGTCACCTCGTTGATAATGATGACACCTTGTCCGTCGCCTTGAACCGCCTGCCACGATTGATCTTTAGCGTTGAGGAAGACAAGCCCACGTTTGCCGACTGGCTTTCCCTGATAATCTAAAATCTGCTGTCTTGCCCGCTCGTGGCCTTCGGGGTAGACCAAGGGCTCTCCCCCCTTATTGAAGGCGGGCACAGGGATGATGAATTTCTGTGCACTTGAGATGACTGCGGTACTCGATTCCTGATCGAACCGTAAGTCGGCAGGTGTGACCTTCTGTGCCAGTTGCCGGCTGACTGTAGGTTTTCCCGGAGAAGTAACTTGTCGCTCGCTCTCCACGGCCTGCGGCTTCTGACTACATGCCGTTATTATAGCTAATATTATGAATAGAAGAAGTAACCTCATCATGGCTCCTCAGTGT
>JACDEG010000487.1 GCA_013816505.1 Pyrinomonadaceae bacterium
CGAGAGTTCGAGGCGTATTGCGGTCGCCAGTATGGGGCTGGCAAGCGGGTGCTGCTGTTGATCGACGACGCGCATCATCTGAGGCTCACCACGATGCGGGTGTTACACAGTCTAAGCACGATTGTGGTGGCGAACGACCTGGCCGTGGGGATGGTGATGGTCGGGCGTGGCGAGATAGTGAAACGGATGCAGACAGTGAAATGGCGGGCGTTCGAGTCGCGGATCGGGCTGCGGATGCGCATCACTTCAAGGGAGACGAAGGCGGCTTGAGCAACGCAGGTCAACCAGGGGAGCGCCGGTCGCGCAACCGCTTGGTCACGATCGATGACATGGCGGAACGAGTGCAAGTGCTGGAGGCAGAACGCAGCAAGTTAGCGATGACAGTCGCAGAGTTGCGCGGCGCGCTCGAGGAACTGGTAGAAGCGTGTGAGGCGGGCGGGACGGGGCGCTACATGTTAGCGCTCGGGATGGCGCGGAGACTGCTCGATGCTCAAGCTGCCAATGATGAGATCCAGGGAGCATGAAGTGTCATGGTCACGACTTCACCCGACAGCGCCTCCATGAATGGTCGCACAAATCGCCATTCAGTTGTCACGCTGCGCTGACACTACATCTATCTCAATATGTTGTGGTCATTGCATAATTTATAGGAGACGCAATTTTGCCTCCTACACTTGTAGTAGTTAACACAACATATTGGGTGTGTGGGCTTTTGCTAAGGTGCTATGCAGCGGAACTGAATAACTCGCGTCTGCTAATTTACGTTATGGCCTCCTAAGTTTCGGCCAAAGAAGCACCGAGGTGCGCTTGCAAGCTTTAGAGTCAGAAAGTGACAGTGCCCCTGCACAGATTATGTCTAGCATCTTGCAGGAGCACTAACACAATGAAAAAGTCTCGTTCGAGCACTGCCTCTCGTCTCTTTACGGCACGCGCACCTTTAGCCGCTTTGGGTTTGAAGCTGCGCTCTTTGAAACTGTTCGAAACCATCTCACAGCACGTGAGCATTAAACAGAAGACGATCAAGCATACTCCTCTTGAGAAGTTGACGGACGCCTTCATCGCCATCCTCTCAGGCGCGCACGGTCTTGCTGAGATCAACACTCGTGTACGTACTGACACAGCACTGCAACGCGCCTTTGGTCGTGAATCTTGCGCCGAACAATCGGTCGTGCAAGAAACGCTCTCGGCTTGCACAGCAGAAAACGTCGCGCAGATGGAGCACGCTATGGATGAGCTTTTCCGCACGCACAGCCAAGCTTTCGGACTCGATTATCAGGCCGGCTTGCAACTCTTGGATGTGGACATGAGCGGGCTGCCATGTGGGCCACAAGCGGAGCACGCCGCCTATGGCTACTTCGGTCGGGATAACATCCGCTATGGAAGGCAGATGGGGCGCATTGTGGCATCTCATTATGAGGAGGTTGTTGTTGATCGCGTCTACCCCGGCAACCTTCAACTAAGAGACACCCTGCCGCACCTGATCGAGGCTGGCGAAAAGACGCTCGAGTTGGACGAAGCGAAACGAGCGCGGAAAGTGTTGCGGATGGATGCCGGAGGCGGCAACTTCAATAATGTGAACTACTTACTTAAGCGTGGCTACCACATACATTGTAAAGACTACTCAGCGAAGCGCGCGGCGAACTTGAGCAAGTACGTGCGTCAGTGGTTCGTGAACCCGCAACATCCTGATCGTCAGCTTGGATGGATCGTCGCGGGCAGTGCCGGTTATGTGCGTGGTGTTGAGCGCCTCGTCATGAAATGGCGGAAAAAGAATGGGCAGACTTGTCACCATATTCTGATTTCGACGCTGCAACCGGCGGACGTTTGGCAGTTGCTTGGTCAGCCAAGTGAGATGGTTGACGATCCACAGGCGGTAGCTATTGCCTATGCCAAATTGTACGACTTGCGGGGCGGCACAATCGAGATCGAGTTGAAAGAGTCGAAGCAAGGCATTGGTTTGACGAAGCGGAACAAGAAGAGCTACAGCGGGCAGCAGATGGTGATGCTGTTGGGACAGCTTGCACACAACGTCATCGTCTGGGCCAAAGAGTGGCTGGTGGCCGATGCACCGAAGTTAAAGCGTTACGGTGTAGCGCGCATGGTGCGGGATGTCTTGCAAGTCAGCGGCTTTCTTGAATTGGAGGCGGCTGGCAAGATCAAGCGGATCGTGCTCAATCAAGCGGCAGCACTCGCACGCCATTGCGCTAAGTCGTGGCAAGCCTTGCTCAAACATGAGCAGGTGCGCGTTATTTTGGGCGAAACTTAGGGGGCCTTTCTAGTGGTTTTAGGCGCTTGGCATGCGAGGTAACAGGCGGTCCAGTAGCCTACGCAATTGGTCGCCGTCTTCGTAGTAAGTAATCCAATCATTTCCACCCACGTTTACATCCCTGCCTTCCAGCTCTTTGTCCACCTTCTCAGGCATCACGACCAGCGGAGTAGGACCGTCATATGTCGCTCGCTCGCGTAGTGCGCGCCCCATCTCCAACGTCTCTTCGACTGCCTTGCCCACCAGATTGATGAGAATTAGGTCGGCAGGGATACGGGCGACGCTCACCCATTCGAGCGCGTCTTCTAAGTCTAGTACCGCCAGCACACGGTAGCCAAGCTTGCGCAGGTTACGCTTCAAAGGGCGGTGCGCGTTGTCGTCTTCTTCGATGAGAAAGATGGTCGGGCGAGTGTCCGTAGATGAGCTAGTATCTTCGTGCATCAAGCATCCCCCATGGTCATTTTAGTCACGTGTATTAAGACAGCAGACGACACCAGGAGGGGGTGCTAATCGCCACCCGGTGCCGCATGTCGAATTTCCAACAAGAGATTTGCGAACAGTTACACAACCACACAGGCGGGCTTACCTTCGGTACGCTGTCGTCCTGTGAGGGCAATTCGAAGGGCGTTCTTTACCTCGCCAGCAGGGGTAGGTCAGCATACAAGCGCTCATACTCTTCTTTGATGACCCGGTAGCACTCGCATGCCCTGGCCTCTAGCCCGTGCCGGTCAACGAGCTGAATGTGCCCACGAGCGTATTCGATTAATCCCGCATTCTTGAAATCAAAGGCCATGCCACTAATACCCGCCCGGCGCGCTCCCAATGTTTGCGAGATAAGTTCATGAGTTAGCAGCAGCTCATCACCCGCGTAATCATGCATCGTCAAGAGCCAGCGCGCGAGCTGTTTGTCTAACGTATGAAGCTGATTACAGGCTGCGGATTGGCCCGTCATGGCAAGCAGCATCTGCGTGTAGCGCAGGAGCAGGCGTGGCATCTGACTCTTAGCTGAACGGATTTCTTCACGGAGCAGGTGTGCCCTTATCCGCATCGCGGTGCCTGCGACATGCACAAGGACGAGCGTAGGTGAGGTGCCAGCTCCGAAGAAAACATTGAGCCCCACCAGCCCTTCGTTTCCGACAGGACCGACTTCTACCATGTTGCCATCTTCCATCAGGGTGAGCATGGAAAAGACGGCCGTCACGGGAAAGTAGACATACTCGACTTCCGATTCAGCTTCGTAGATGACTTCCCCGAGAGAGAGTGTGACGTGCTTTAAATGAGAGAAGAAGTGTTGACTCTCCGGGCGATGTAGGGCGGCAAGGACTTTGTTCTCCGTCGAGGGGCGAGGCTGCGGCAAGGTGGACATGAGAGAGCATCCTTTCCCTTTATCAATACTAATGCCGATGCAGTCGTTGAATATGCAGCATAGCACACTGCGCCACACGTTAGAGATTGTTACTGGTCAGTTAGGGTCTATTCATTCTCGGTCAGTGGGACACGTTCCTCCAATAGAATGAGGTTGCCAAATCAATACTTCTACGGGGGAACGTATGAACACTCAGAGAGTGCTGTCCCTGCGTGATGCTTTAGCAGAAGTGCCCGACTTTCGCCAGGCACAGGGACGCCGCTATGAACTCTTACCCGTGCTGTTGCTCTGTTGTGTGGCCGTTATGTGCGGCGCACGCTCACAGACCGCGATTGCTGAATGGGGCACCAACTACGGCGCGAAATGGCTCGCCCGACTCGGCATCCGCAGACTTCGTGCCCCATCGCAGCCGACGCTGCACCGCATCCTCAAAGGGTATTGTCAACTTAAGCTGGTGCAGACATAGGATAACCAAAGAGGATAAGATTGGGGCAGAGTTCTCCCATGACTACAGTCCAACGAGGTGCGTTCAGGCAGCCACAGAGACACCACTCACCTCTGACCAAGTAGCAAACCTTAACCTCAGCACTTCACGGTAACCTCCGGCTGAATAAAGGTGCCTCCCTACTCGGAAATGTGTGGAGATCCGGCCGCAGGCGGAAAGAAATCGTTGTGCCTGACCGGCCGACCTTGAAGCGGCGCATTACTTTTTCTCTGACTCTAGACGGTTGGTGTGAGTTCTCAGCACGGTTGTTCCGCCCCTTCTCCTGCTGGTGCTCGACACTCGGCATGACCCAGAGCCTTCGCCGCGCGGTAACTCTTCAGCTGATCCGTAACGATCACTCTCGGCACGTACTGCAAACCCTTCAGCAACTTGCCGCAAGAACCGCTTGGCCGCCTTCTTATTTCTGCGACTCTGGACCAATATATCCAGCACCTCGCCGTCCTGATCGACCGCACGCCAGAGGTAATGCACCCTGCCATTGATCCTAATGAAGACTTCATCGAGGTGCCACCGGTCACCGGGATGAGGACGTTTGCGGCGCAATCCGTTAGCATAAGTCTGACCAAACTTGAGACACCATTGGCGAACGGTCTGATAGGTGAGGGTCACACCACGCACGGCCATGATCTCTTCGACATCGCGGTAGCTGAGCGCAAAACGGAAGTAGAGCCACACGCAGTGGCTGATGATCTCAGG